>CAYWVP010000020.1:0-11247 GCA_964461605.1 uncultured Anaerolinea sp. | reverse complement strand
CGGCTTGCTCCGGGTCAACGCGTGTGAGCGAGCCCAGCAATTTGATCGCCTGTCCCATCAGGTCGGTCGCTGACGGAGATTCCGCAGAACCCTCGTCCAGTACCGCCAGGGTTTCCTGGGCGGTACCCGCCAGCAGTTCAGCATTGGCCAGCCTGTTGCGTTCCTGCCCAAGTTCCTGTTCCTCGTCTGTTTGCAGCCTGGCCGCTTCGATCTCCTGCGCCTGGAAGGCGAGCAGTTCACTGCGCCTGGAGGATTCTTTCTCCAGCTCGCGCAGTGCTTTCAACTCCCTGCGGATTTCCTGCAGGCGGTGATACTCCGCCTGGTACGCCGCCAGCTCCTGCTCACAATCCGCGTAGCGGTCCAGTAAACCCAGGTGCGAGCGCACATCCAGCAGCGACAGGTGCTCCGATTGCCCGTGAATATCCACCAGGTAAGCACCCAATTCTTTCAGCAGGCCGATGCTCACACTGCGCCCGTTAACACGTGCCACGCTGCGCCCCCCGGCACGGATCTCCCTGCCAAGGGTCAGATGTGCTTCATCTTCAAATAATTCTTCGCGCTCAAGGATGCTGACGATCTGCTGGCGGCTGGATTCGGGCAGGAGAAAATCCGCTTCAAGGACCGCGCGCTCTTCGCCCTGGCGCACCATCGTGCTGTCGACCTTTCCACCCACCAGCGCCATGATGGCATCCAGGATGATGGATTTGCCCGCGCCGGTCTCTCCGGTAAAGATCAACAATCCCGCCCCGGGCTGTAACTCAAGCTTTTGAATGATGGCGAAATTTTGGATGCGCAGTTCTGTCAGCATGTCGTGTCCTAGATGCGGATTCCTTTAAGCCGGTAATACACCGTGCTGGCAGCCAGAATCGCGTATACCGCCGGCCATAATAAGCCCATCAACCCGCTCCCGGCATCCACGTAATAATTCAGCAGCGCAAAGATCATATTCGCCGCCGGCACAAACAAGCCGCCGAGTAACGTGGCGACGACTGCCACAATGGGGATCAGTTTGGAACGCCTGCGCCGAACCATGAAACGCACCGCTTCAGCGATGATCATGCCTGCCACAGGCGCTATAAAAATAACAAAAAAACCGAACAATCCAGCTACGAGGCTGCCGAAGTAGGAAAGCACTCCGGCTGTGATGAACGCCAGCGGGTAATCCCACCAGCGCGCCGTGTCAAAGATCTTCTGCTGCCCTTTCACGCATTCCTTGCAGCGGTAACCGGTTGGGGTGAGCACTGCGCAGGATTGGCAGATCGGTCGTTCACAGCGGTTGCAGCGCAGCAACGTCTCCCGCTGGGTATGGACGTAACAATACAGCGTTTGGGGGTCTTCAGCCATTAAAAATCACCAATAGAAGGATTTTGTTCCATGAAATTGCTCAGATTGCGGTAGAAATACCCGGGGTCCTGAAACACCACAAATTTCACCGTGAAATCACTCGAGGTCACCAGCACACGGTCTCCGTGGTAGATCAGCACCGGCTCATGACCATCCACGCTCATCACCGCCTCATGATCACTGTTCACGGTGATCTCCACACTCGCACCTTCCGGCAGGATGACCGCCCGGTCCAATGACATGTGCGGCGCTACCGGCATGATGAGGATATTGCGCAGCTCCGGGGGCATGATCGGTCCACCCACGGCGAGAGCATAAGCGGTCGATCCGGTGGGCGTGGAAGCGATCAACCCGTCTGCCACGTAACCGGCAAGCGGGTAGCCGTCCACCGTCGCGTGAATGCGAATCGGGCGTACGACCTGCCCGCGCGCCACCACCACCTCGTTGATCACCTGGTGCGAACTGAGCAGGGTCTCGCCGCGCCACAACTCCGCTTTGAGCATCATGCGGTTTTCGATCTTATATTCGCCCGCCAGCAGGCGCGGCAGGGTTTCCTGCCAATCATTGCGTGAAAGCTGCATCAGAAAACCGAACTTGCCCAGGTTGATCCCCAGGACGGGCAGCCCCTGCGGCGCCGCCAGGTGCCCCGCGCGCAGCATCGTTCCGTCTCCGCCCAGCGCGATCAGCAGGTCAAAATCACCCGCGCTGATTCCCTCCAGCAGTTGCCGGTCATCACTGGTTGTTAACAGGCTGGTGACACCGCGGTTATTAAACCAGGTCTGTATCGTTCCCCCTTCGTCCAGAATTTCGGTGGACCCGGGGCGCACGACGATGGCGACTCGCTTTATCGAACCGTCTTCTTTTGATTTCATCTCTTTATTATAACGATTTTCTTGAAGGGAATTTTTTGATTTATTAGTTCCAGGCAGACTACCATAATCCGGGTAAAAGGCGGTATTTCACCACGTCGCAATATTCAATATATCCGGGCAGATTTTGTTCAAGTGTCATTTCCTCATTCTTTATCCTGGCGATAATAACGGGTATCATCCCAAGGGCTGGAAGAATCGCCCAGTAACTGCCTAATGCCAGCGGCTCCGTCAGATAGATCATCAGCATAGCCACGTACATCGGGTGCCTGACTACAGCGTAAGGACCTGTGCGAATTACTGTCTGCCCCTTTTCCACCGTGATAATGCGCGAGCCGTAAGAATTTTCCCGCATCACCATCAGGAAAAGAAGATACGCCAGTATTGTCAGACCATCGCAGAGGATGACCACCCAGACAGGAACGCTTGACCAGCCCCATCGTTTATCAAGTCCCGGTAAAACAAACGCCGCAACCAGGAACAATCCGGATATTTTGATTATTTTCTTTTGACTTGATTCCTGCTCTCTTCTCAACAACCTTCGACGCAACGCATCAGGATCTCGTAGAAACAGGTAAATACCAGCGACTGCCGTGAGGACGCCAAGGATGCTGAGATACAGCCACGCCTGCCAATACTCAATAGTTCCCGCCGGGATGAAGAACAACGCGCCAATTCCCACGATCCCGGGTATGAAGGTCAGTAGGACCCTTCCGATCAGGCTTTTATTTGATGGTTCGTGAGTCATATTGACCCCTATTGGAGATCATGGACACTAAATCGATGGGGTTAATTGTAATCCTCACCCATGTCGAACTAGATGTAACGGCCTAATTAGTTCGGACAATTATGCTAAAAGAAGAAAAGGCGTATAGTAGGCATTAATTTGTCTGCTACTCAAACAATGTCTCATACCTCTTCCTCAAATAATTGAAGTTTTCATCTAGCTCAGGATCAGAAATCTGTTGGTAACCCCCAAACAACGATTCGGTATTAACACTCTTAAACCTTTGATCTTCTACCAACGATGACCATACTTCTGTGCTCGAAGCTCCCAAGTGCTTTAATGATTCTGATGTGATTCTCCGAAAATCGATGTTGTGCTTCGGTGCTATATGCAATACCGTAACTATATCTGAGTCCATTTCTCTTGCCTTTTCCATTTCGCTAGCCAAAAATTGCTGGCGCATGAATTGATAAAAAGGTTCGTAGAATAGAGCATCGAAACTGGGAATGAAATCTTTTTTTATTGGGGACTCAGGTTTGTCATAAAGATGTTGATATATTTTCACACGGTTGGTTCCACTCTTTGCTACCATTAGTGGAGAAGGTGAATATGATTCGGTGTATTTCCATTCGATCAAAACGATTTGTTGTTTATTGTCGCTCCTTAGAAATGATACGATCGCATCTGCACTGGTAAAATTCGCTCCTCTGGATCTCTTTCCGTTTCGCGTAACTCTCTCTCCTAGATAATTTTGCTCACCAATCCATTCAAACGAAACATATTTTCCACATTCAACAGGCAACATTTCCAGCAAATCAGGAAAAACTGGTCTCAATAACGCCTTTAATGATTGAGGTTTATCTGAGAAGGGGAATAGAAAATTGACACAACAAACCTGTGAATCACAAAGGTGATTGCTTGGATTTCCATTTTGACCATCATGCCACTTAATATCACGATCTCTAAAGAAATTTATGGCAGTTTCTCGAATACTTATCGATAAGTTTTCCGCTGCGAAATCTACTGGTAGGCAAAACGATCGTTTTTTTGACTTGTAAAAGCCATCAAACTTCGCCCCCGGACTTAACGAGGGCGAAGTTACTTTGTAGTGATACTGCTTCAGTTTTTCTTCTTCTAGAAATCTGCTCACTTTATCCTTGTTAAATCTTATTAGCTACCCATCCCGGGGAATTTCTCAGAAAATTTCTGCAGCGCTTCCTGCAGATGCTGCTCGCGCAAGCTGAGCGTCAGGTCAGCGCGGGTGCGTTCGATGATTCCGCGCACCAGGTCGGTTTGCCGGCGCAGCCCGTTGGTGATCGCGTCCGGGTAATCCAGCGTCACCAGAAAGTTGTAGATCTCATCCATCGTGTTCAGCAGGCGTTCGGCTTCCTCCGAGTAACCCTGCCGCAGAATATCCAGGCACCTGCGCCGCAGCTCGCCGATCGTCTCCGCGAGCCCGTTGACGTATGTGGCGTATTCGATTCCCAGGTCTTCCGGGCGCGGCATACGGCGGTTCTCGATCAACGCGCAGGTGAGGTTGGCCTCGGCAAACTCCTTGATCGCGTCCTGGGTGTAACCGGCGTGATACAGCTCCGGGTACGAAGCCAGGTCGCGCTGCATTTTAAGCACCAGCAGGTGCGCCTCGTTCAGCAGCTCTGCGGCTTCTGCGCTTTCATTGCGGTGTATGGCGCGGATGGTGAGTGCCGAAAGGCGTGTAAGCGTGCGCGCCTGTACCAGCGTTTCGTCCCGCACCCGCGTCCTTTCATCATAGATCTTACGTGTGTTTTCAATGATCTCGTTAAAATTTTGCATGCCTATTCCGTTTTTGGTGGTTCAGGAGGGTGCACCTGCCTGAACAAGTCACCCGCCAGCCCTGTCTCTCCGGGCAGGCGGATCTCGCCGAAAGCCGCTTCATAACGCGCGATATTCTCAGCCAGCGCCCGCAGCAGTAATTTTGCCCCCACCGGCGAGAGCAGCATACGCGCCAGCACCTTCATCTGCTTTTGTCCGGGTAACATACGGGCAAAATCAACCGTCAGTTCTGACGGCGTGTGGCTGATACGCGCCATGTTGCTGTAAACCGGCTCCAGGTCATCCGGTAACTCCATCGGGGGAATGCCCGGAGCCGGATTTTTCGCTTCGCTATTCATGATTTAGATCAGAACGGTATGTCATCAGATGGGGCAATTTCCATGTCGTCTTCTGCCCCGCCTTCACCAGCGCCTTCCGACCTCTGTGACAGGAATTTCACCGTCTGCGCTGTGACCTCATAGGAAGCGCGCGGTTGACCGTCCTGCCCGACCCATGCCCGCGGTCCGCCTGATTTCGCGTCCACCGTTAATCTTCCTTCGATCAATACCAGTTTTCCTTTTTGAAGAAAGTTGTTGCAGGTCTCAGCCAGTTTTCCCCAGGCGGTTACCCTGAACCAGACTGTCTCCTTTACCGGTTTCCCGCTCTGATCAGTGTACTGGCGGTCCGTCGCCACAGAAAAACTTGTTACTGCCTGCCCCGTTGGGGTAAAGCGCATTTCCGGATCCCTGCCCAACCTGCCAACGATAACCAATTTCTGATACATAGCTGCCTCCATTAGGTAACGTTCTGTATTTTTTAGGTAGTCTATTAATAATTTTACATGAAAAGTAAAGAACACGAACATCTTTACAAAACCCGGTCATCGCATAAACCCGCGCAGAAAGTTCAAAAAGGGATTGATGTTATAATTTTGCCTGTGGCTCCAATGAAATCAAGAGGCTTTTTTGTTCCATTCTTCCTGGTTCTGCTGACCAGCGCGCTGTTGATCTCCTCCGTGCTGTTGTCTGCCCCTGCCAGCGCCCAGGTGCTTTACTTTACCCCCACCGCGGATTCCAACGGCGCCATCTATTACATTGTCAAATCCGGAGAGACTTGTGACGGTATCGCACTGACCAACAACATACCGGTGGATACGTTGCGCACACTCAACGGGTTGGATTTTGATAAGTGCCGCTTCCTCCAGGTGGGGCAGAAACTGCTGCTCGGCACGGTGCCTACTGCCGTTATCACCGCCGGACCTTCCCCCACGCCCACTTCCATCCTGCCCACCCCTGAGCCGGTGAAAGGATTTGGCACCATCTGCATCTATCTTTACGATGATGTCAACGGCAATGCCATGGCAGAGGAGGAAGAGGTCACCGATACCGGTCTGGCTGGCGGTCAGGTCAGCATCACCCACCAGCAGGGCGGTTATTCCAACGTGGGCACCACCCTGGGAACCGGTGAATCACTTTGTTTTGAGGATATCCCGGAAGGCCGCTACGCCATCAGCATGGCCATCCCGGACGGTTACAACCCAACTTCCAGCCAGAATATCACCGTGGAATTGAAGGCGGGCGACACTTCCCATGTGAATTTCAGCGCCCAGGTCAGCGGCCGCACCCAGGCCCAACAGGAGGAGAGCGCCGCGAGCGGGTCCATCCTGATTGCCATCTTTGGCGGATTGATCATCCTGGCAGGTGTCGGCATCGGTCTCTACGCCCGTTACATCCTCAGAAATCGATAAAAAAAGACGGCTTGAACAGCCGTCCTGATTTTTTCTTCCAATAATTACCCTGCATTAGTACTCTACACGTTCCTCCAGCCACACATCCGCATCGTTGTGATATCCCGCCTGTTCCCAAAAACCCGGTTTATCCTCGGTGGAAAACTCGAGCGCGCGCAGCCATTTGGCGCCTTTCCAGAAGTATGGCGTCTTTAGTTCCGTTTTCTGCGGGATCGCACCGATAATTCCACGTAAGGGGTAGCCATGGTCGGGTGTGATGGGCTGGCCTTCGAAATGCGTGGCCATCAGAAAATTCTCCTGCAGCACCACTTGCAGCGGCAGGTTTGATGTAAAACCGTGCTCTGCGTGCTGGATGACAAATTTCGCTTCCGGTTTTAGTTTGATCAACCCGGCGTCGATCAAAGAAGTGACCGACACACCTTCCCATTCGGTATCAAACTTGCTCCAGCGTGTCACACAGTGAATATCCATCTTCAGCCTGGTGCGCGGCAGTTGTTCAAATTCCGCCCATGTCAGGCGCAGCGGGGCTTCCACCTCGCCAAACACCCTGAAATCCCATGTCAGCGGATCGAAGGCTGGAACCGCGCCGTAATGCAGCACTGGAAACTTCTGCGTCAGCGATTGCCCGGGCGGCAACCTTCCTTCCTGCTTGATCCTCTCTTCTTCAGCCTTGCGTTGAAAAATGCTATCCATGGTGTTTCACCTCTTGTTGATTATAAATGACAATCCTGACGACATAAGGAATATTCCGAAAAATTGGATAAAAATTGACGCATATTCGATCCTTCGATTACAATAAAAAAGGAAGGTAAAAAGATGCTCATCTATTCGCCGCGACAGGATTCCTTCGAGACCAGGCTGCTAAAATTGCACCGTGATGTGGCAGAACTGTTAGGTGTCCTTTCCATTGATCAGGTGCTGGAGCGGATCCCTGCCATAGCGCTCGAACGCACCAGTGCCAATTACGCCGCCATCGGCATCCTGGATGAAGCAGGAAAAATCGAAAGGTTTGTCCCTGCCGGTATGCCGCGCACCCAGGTGGAGCAAATGCCTCATCTGCCGCAGGGATTGGGACTCCTCAGGGCAGTGATGGCCTCTGAAAAAACCATCCGCGTTTCCAATCTCAGCAAAGACCCGCGTCATAATGGTTTTCCTCCCTTTCACCCCGGTATGACCTCCTTTATGGGCGTGCCGGTCTTCCAGGGTAAACGCCTGATCGGCATAATCCTCATCACCGACAAAGTAAACTCCCCCGACTTTTCCGAAGAGGATCAGCGCATCGCCGAAATACTGGCGCGGTATGCCGGCATTGCCATCGTCAATGCGCGCCTTTTCCGCGATTACGCCATGCGCGACCGGGCGCTGACCCGCCAGAACGAGAACCTTGCCCTGCTCAACCAGCTTGCCTCCACCCTCGCTACCGGTACGGAGATCAAAGAGATCCTCAACCAGGGTCTCAACCAGTTGGCAGATTACCTGCGTCTTGAGGTAAGCGAGATCTACCTGGTCAACGCAGACAGCAAACAGTTAAACCTTTTTATCCATCACGGTGAAGCGGTGGAAAGCCTGTGGAAACGCGCCCAGTTCAAACTGGGTGAAAGCACGGTAGGCCGCGCTGCCGTCGGCGATACCCCCATCGTGCTCAACATCACCGACAATGAATACGCTGACCTCAACCCGATGACCAAACTGCGTGGTTTGCACCAACTGGGGGTGATCCCCATGAAAGGCCGCCTGGGCACGGTGGGCGTACTGTGCGTGGCTACCTGCCACCCGCAGCCGCTCGAAGAGCCTGATGTCCAGTTCGCCAAGGCGATGGGAGCCTGGATGGCGACCGCCATCGAGAACATCCGCCTCAACGTGCAGGGACGCCGCCTCGCCATCCTTGAGGAACGCGACCGCATCGGCATGGACCTGCACGACGGCATCATCCAGTCCATCTACGCGGTTGGGCTCACCCTCGAACACGCCCGATTGTTGCTCAAGGAAACACCCGCCCAGGCCAGCGGGCGCATTGAACAGGCCATCAATGACCTCAACAGCACCATCCGCGATATCCGCGCCTACATCCTGGACCTGCGTCCGCGGCAATTGAAGGATGAGAATATCACGCAGGGTATCAACCGGCTTGTGCAGGAATTCCGTGCCAACACGCTCCTGGATGTCATCCTGAACTGCCCTAATGGTGGTGTTACCAACCTCCCCGAACCCCAGTCTCTGGCACTTTTCCACATCTGCCAGGAAGCCCTCGCCAACATTGCCAAGCACGCCAAAGCCCGCAACGTGGAGGTCACCGTGTGGACTACGGCTGAACGCGCCCTCCTTGAAGTGCGCGATGACGGGCGCGGCTTTGACCCGGAAAAGGTCAAGCTCTCCATCGGTCACGGGCTTTCCAACATGGAAACCCGCGCGCTGAACGCCGGTGGCGAGGTGGATATCAGTTCCGAGCCTGACCAGGGGACCACGGTGCTTGCCTGGGTGCCCATTCCGGAACCTGAATTCCCCGCGGTCGACCACATCTTTGGTTGAGCAACCCCGCCGTGTTGCCAGCTTTTCCCCTTTGGGCTACAATCCCCCTATGAGTTGGGACCTGTTGGGTCACGAATGGGCTGAAAACCTGCTGCGCAGTCACATTGCGCGGGATGACGCGCGTCACGCCTACCTCCTCACCGGTGCCCCCGGTGTGGGGCGGCGCAGCCTGGCCTTGGAGTTTGCCAGCGCCCTCAACTGCCAGCAGCCGCCAGCCGCCGGTGATTATTGCGGTACCTGCCGCGTATGCCGGCAGACCGCCGCCATGCAGCTGCCCGACTTAAGCCTGGTCACCCCCGAAAGCGATGGCGGCATGATCAAGGTGGGGCAGGTGCGCGAACTGCAGCACACCCTCTCTCTCACCCCCTACGAGGCGCGTTACCGCGTCGCACTGCTGCTCAACTTTCAGCTGGCTAACACCAGCGCGCAGAACGCCCTGCTGAAAACCCTCGAAGAAGCGCCGCCGCGGGTCATTTTGCTGCTCACAGCAGACTCGGCTGACTCGCTGCTGCCGACCATCTCCTCGCGTTGCGAGATCCTGCGCCTGCGCCCAGTGCCGGTGGAAATTCTGGAAAATGCCCTGGTCACCCGTTGGGGCATCGCTGCACAGGACGCGCGGTTGTACGCTCACCTTTCCAGCGGCCGCCCCGGGCTGGCGCGCCAGATGGCAGCCGACCCCGCCATGCTGGAGAAACGCCGCGGCTGGCTGGAGGAGTTTTTACGCCTGCTGCCGCTCAATCGGCGCGAGCGCTTCGCAGCGGCGGAGAACCTGGCGCGCAACCGTGATCAGCTGCGGCTGATGCTGCAGGTCTGGTTGTCCTTCACAAGAGATATCTTCCTGGCGGTGAACGGGATGGGGGAAAAAGTGGTCAACCTGGACTACGCTGCTGACAGCACCCGCATCGCCGCATCGCTCCCGCAAAAGCGCGCGCTGGGCATGGTCAACACCCTCGTTGTTGGATTGGAAAGCCTGGAAGCAAACGCCAACCTGCGACTGCTGCTGGATAATATCCTGCTCGATATTCCCTGTATTAACTGATCTTCTCGCGTAAAGTCCCCCGCAAAGCGCGTTCCTGGTCCTGGAAGGCGGCAGTGTAACGCAGCTCCTCGCTGCGCGGGCGGGGAAAAGTAACCGGTACATCCTGGGCAAGCTGACCCGGCCGGTGTGTAAAGACCAGCACGCGGTCCGAGAGCAGCAGCGCTTCGGAAATGGAATGGGTGACCATGATCACCGGGATGCGGCTGTCCTGCCAGATGGTGAGCAGCTCAGCCCCCATGCGTTCGCGGGTGAGCGCGTCGAGCGCACCGAAAGGCTCATCGAGCAGCAGCAGATCCGGCTCCTGGATGAAAGCGCGGGCGATCGCCACGCGCTGCGCCATCCCCCCCGAAAGCTCCGACGGCCAGCTGTGGCTGAACTCCTCCAGCCCCACCATGCGGATCATCTGATCCACCCGTGCGTCGATCTCATCAGCCCTAACCAGCTGAAGTTCCAGCGGCAGTGCAATGTTCTGCCATACGTTGCGCCAGGGCATCAGGTTGGCGTGCTGAAAGACCAGCCCCACCCGCGGCGCGCAATCACAATCCCTGAAATTGATCTCACCGGCGGTGGGCTTGAGCAGCCCGGAGATCAGGCGCAGCAGTGTGCTCTTACCGCTGCCCGAAGGACCCAGCACGCACAGGAATTCCTCCTGCCCCAGCGTAAAACTGATATCCCGCAATACCTCCAGCCCGCCTTTGCGGTCGCGAAAGGTCATGCCCAGGTTGCGGATATCGAGAAATCCTTCGCTCATGCGCCAGCCTTACGGAATGAAAGTGTTGTCATAAGCCGCTGTGAGATCCAGCCCGGAGCTGAGTAGCCCCATTTCCAGCAGGATGCGCTGCATATTTTCCCAGGCCGCCGGTTCTGAGTAACCCATGCGCTCTGCCTGCCACAACTCGATCGAGCGCAGCAGCACCTGCATCTGCACCTCCTGGTCAGCTTCGGCCAGGTTTTCCACGTACTTCTTGCAGATCTCGTAAGCCTCTTCAGGGTGCTGCCCGGCGTACTCAAGACCTTTGAGCGTGGCGGTCACCAGTGCCTGCACCAGTTCGGGGTTTTCCTTGAGCGTCTTTTCGTTGGTGATGATGCCATTGGCAACCAGATCCATCGCTTCTGAAGCCTTGAACACCTTGATCTCTGCACCCAGTTTTTCCAGCTGTACCGGCTCATTGGCCACGTAGATCACCACCGCGTCATCCTT
>CAYWVP010000019.1:16379-17523 GCA_964461605.1 uncultured Anaerolinea sp. | reverse complement strand
GACCTGCCGGTTAGAAAAGTGCTTGTAGACGAAGCGGTATCGATCAGTAAAGAGATCTATCTCGGGATTACCAATGACCGGACACACCAGAGACCGGTGCTCATTGCCTCTAGCGCAGGCGGTGTGGATATCGAAGTGGTGGCGAATCAATCACCAGATAAGATCGCCAAACTACACATTGATCCGCTGCTGGGTATGCGCGATTACCAGGTTCGCGACATTGCCTTGAGTATTGACCTTCCCCGGCAATTCTGGCGTCAATTCGGTGAGATCATCTATGCCTTATGGAAGATCTACATCGATTGTGACGCGACCTTGGCTGAGATAAACCCGCTCGTGATCACGGCGGAAAACCGCCTGGTCGCGCTGGATGCCAAGATTGTGCTCGACGAGAACGCTCTGTTCCGGCATCCGGACCTGGCAGATCTACGCGACATAGATGGCGAAGAATGGGCTGAAACACAGGGCAGAAAATTTGGGGTGTCTTTCGTCAAACTGGATGGTCGCATCGGCTGCATGGTTAACGGTGCCGGCCTGGCAATGGCGACGATGGACATTATCAAACACCTGGGCGATGAACCTGCCAATTTCCTGGATATCGGTGGTGGAGCCTCTTCAGAGAAGGTGGCAGCAGCCATGCGCTTGATCCTGGCGGACACCAATGTGAAAGCGATCCTTATCAATGTATTTGGAGGCATCACCCGTTGTGATGAGGTGGCAAAAGGGTTGATCAGCGCATGTGAAGAAGTGAAACCCAAGGTTCCGATCGTAGCCAGGCTGGTGGGTACCAACGAGGAAAAAGCCAGGATGATCCTGGAAGGATCATCTTTGATCTATGCGGATTCGCTTGTGGAGGGTGCTGAAAAGGCCATCGCGCTGGTGAGGGAGAGTCAGCAATGAGCATTCTGGTGAACAACAAGATTCGCGTACTTGTACAAGGCATTACCGGTAATGAGGGACTCTTTCACTCGCAACAGATGCTTTTCTATCACACGAATATCGTTGCCGGGGTGAGCCCGGGCAAAGGCGGGGATTGGGTGCTGGATGGTAAGGTCCCGGTTTTTGACACGGTCAAGAACGCGGTGGAAGTCACCGACGCCAACGCTTCAGTAATATTTGTCCCGGCAAAATATGCTGCCGATGC
>CAYWVP010000019.1:11113-16279 GCA_964461605.1 uncultured Anaerolinea sp. | reverse complement strand
TCACCGACGCCAACGCTTCAGTAATATTTGTCCCGGCAAAATATGCTGCCGATGCAATCTTTGAAGCGGTGGATGCGGGGATGGAACTGGTCGTGTGCATCACAGAAGGCGTACCCGTTATGGATATGATGCGGGTCAAAGAATACATGCACACAAGGAAGACCAGGCTCATCGGACCCAACTGCCCGGGCATATTGGTACCGGGAGAAGTGAAGGTTGGCATCATTCCCGGTAATATTGCGGTACCGGGTAACATCGGGGTGGTATCGCGGTCCGGTACACTGACCTACGAGGTGCTTTATGCGCTTAAGCATGCCAACAAAGGTGTTTCCACCTGTGTGGGCATCGGCGGTGATCCGATCAAGGGTATGAATTTTGTGGATGTGCTGGAAAAATTTGAAGCAGATGCCAGAACTGATTGTGTGATCCTGATCGGTGAGATTGGCGGTAATGATGAGGAACTTGCGGCTGACTTTATCTCCAGGCAGATGACCAAACCGGTGGTCGCTTTCATCGCCGGTGCATCAGCTCCGCCGGGAAAACGGATGGGCCACGCTGGTGCGATCATTGAAGGGAGCTCCGGCACAGCTGCCGAAAAGATCGCAATTTTAAGATCAGTAGGGGTTAAAGTGGCGGATTATCCTGAACAACTGGCTGGCATGGTTTAAATAGAAAGCAGAGGCAGGAGTGCCTCTGCTTTTTGAAAACAAAAGAACTTATTTCAAATGGCTATCAATATAGGTAACTGCGTCAGAGACGGTTTTAATCGCCCTGGCGTCTTCGTCATTGATGTTCAATTCGAACTTTTCGCAAAAACCATCAATGAGAAAGAACTGATCCATTGAGTCTGCCTTCAAATCTTCAACAAAACGGGTATCTTCCTTGACCTCCGCCGCGTCAACCTTTAATACCTCAACGATAACTTCACGGATTTTTTCAAATGTGTCACTCATCTCACGATCCTCCTGGGTGTTTACTGTTGAAATGATAATTGAATTGTAACTGTACAGCCTTTCCTGTCAAGGATATTTGGCAGGTTGAATAAATTTTATCACTGGATTTGGTATACTCAATTCTATGAGTGACATTATCAAGCGTAAAGATGAACATTTGGAGATTAACGTAAACCGGGATGTGAGATCAGGATTAACCACCGGTTTTGAAAAATATTCATTTGTTCATCAAGCCCTGCCGGAGCTCGATCTGGGAGAGATCTCAACGGAAACTGTTTTCCTGGGAAAACGGCTGCGAATTCCACTGTTAATCTCATCGATGACAGGGGGAACGCAAACCGGAGAGATGTTCAATCAGCGGTTGGCGGAGGCTGCGAATGCCACTGGCATTGCAATGGGGGTGGGATCGCAGCGGGCGGATATTGAAAACTGGCATGCCGGAAAGCGCTCCAGGATCAGAGAATTTGCTCCAAAGATTCCCCTGTTTGCAAACCTTGGTGCGATTCAATTAAATTATGGATTCACGCTCGAGGAATGTCAAAAAGCTGTTGAGATGATCGAAGCTGACGCGTTGATCCTGCATCTGAACCCGCTGCAGGAAGCTTTACAACCTGAAGGGGAAACCAATTTTTCCGGTTTATCCGGAAAGATCGAACAGGTCTGCCGGCAGATTAACGTACCTGTCATTGTAAAGGAAGTTGGGTGGGGGATCTCCGTTCAGACGGCAAGGCAACTCATCGAGCTTGGCGTGGCGGCCATAGACGTGGCTGGAGCAGGAGGGACTTCGTGGTCAGAAGTGGAAAAACACCGCACCCGGGACGAATCAAGATTCCGTGTGGCGAGTGCTTTCAAGGAATGGGGAATACCAACAGCTGAATGTGTGGCCACAATTCGCGGAGAGTTTTCCGAACTCCCATTAATCGCTTCTGGAGGGATGTCCAATGGGATGGAGATCGCGAAATCAATCGCGCTAGGCGCTAACCTGGCGGGCATCGCGAGACCATTCGTGGTCGCTGCCAATCAATCAACAGAGGCTGTTATCGCGATGATCGATGAGATCAAAACCGAATTAAGGATCACGATGTTCGCCGCTGGTGCGAAGGATATTGTTTCCTTATCCAAAACGAATTTATCCCACAAGGAATAATCTCAGTATGCTGGAAAATGCAGTCATCGGACAGATGCGCACTGCGATAGATCTTGAATTGCGCGAATGTGTAACCAACCATTTTCGCTCCCTTCCGGTGGCGTTCAAATCCATGGTTGAATTCCAGATGGGTTGGGAAAATGGAACCCCCACTTCTCCAGGTAAAAGGTTGCGACCGCTCATCCTATTATCAGCCTGTCACGCACTTGGAGTCGATTGGCACTTGGCACTCCCTGCCGCTGCAGCTATCGAACTGGTACACAATTTCTCTTTGGTGCATGATGATATTCAAGACCACAGCGAGACGCGCCGGGGGAAACCAACCATCTGGGTGAAATGGGGAGAAGCGCAGGCGATCAATCTTGGTGACACTATTTTGACCCTGGCAAACCTTGAGCTCTTGAATTTACCTTTTACTGCAGAAAAGTCCCTGGCTTGTTCACAATCGATGCAAGATGCGGTATTTTCACTGACGCAGGGGCAATACCTGGATCTGGCTAATGAAAGCGTCGATTATATTCGCATTGAAGATTATTGGAAGATGGTTGAGGGCAAAACCGGCGCATTATTCAGCGCATGTTTTGAAATTGCCGCAAGGTTGGCCGGAAAAGCACTGGAAGAGTCCCAAAAGTACGCGGAATTGGGTCTGCAACTGGGGCGGGTATTTCAGGTGCAGGATGATTATCTAGGTATTTGGGGGAATGACCTGCTAACCGGAAAATCAATTGACAGTGACATCAGCAGCCGGAAAAAGACGTTTCCGATCATTTATGCATTGGAAACAGTGCCAGAATTTCGGGAAGAGTGGTTCAAACGGAAGCAATTTTCACCTGCTGATGTAGCCCAAATGAAACGTATTTTAGAGCTAAACAATATCCATCAAGTGACGAAATTGGAAGCGAACCAGCTTTACCAAGAATTTATGCAAAATTACGAAGTTCTATTCGACGATATAGACAATAGGTCAATCCTGCAATCGATCTTACAAGATCTGCTCGGGCGCGAGACTTAATAAATTAATTCCACCCTGGTAGCCTTCGTTAACAAGGACCTGGTGGCAAAGTGTTGTACCAAAGTGCAGCCATATTTTTCAGAATACAGGTCAGGCATTAGATCCGCCAAAGGCAAAGTCAGGTGATCCAACTCAAATACGTCCGGATCAAGCAGCTCATCATTGAATGCTATGATGTCCAGGTCGATCGTTCGAGGGGCATTTTTGTCCTCGGTTCGGATCCTGCCGAGGTTGTTCTCGATCTCTCCCAGGATCATCTCTTTGAGACAATGCAATTCACACCCGGTCGTGATCAATACTGCCACATTTAAAAAATCGTCGCTAATCGTGCCGACAGCCTTGGTGCGCCACGTCGTTGAGATCTCTTTTACTTCCAGCAATGGCGACTTATTTAGAGCGTCAAGGGCTTGTGATATATGTTTTTCGGGATCAATGTTCGATCCCAATAACAGGTACGCCTCGTTCATCCGGACTGATCCTTCATCCTCGTAATGATGACGCCGACCGATTTGGAAAAGCGGACAGCTCCGGGTTTTTCCACCTTCACTCTCACGCCTGCTGCCTCAGGAACTGCCAGGCAGATTTCCGCGATGTCAGCTGCCAATGCCTCGACAGTATAGCGATGTACCACATCAGTGTGGGCGACGATCTTTTTTGCCAGTGTGCGGTAATTCACAATGTCGTCGACGCTGTCTGATTTACCAGCTTTTTCTGTATTCGTGAAAACTGTAACGTTCACCAGGATATCCTGGGGTTGTTCCCGTTCACGTTCTGAAACGCCGATCACCGTGCGGATCAAGAGATCTTCTATAAAAATTTCGTCCATTCTTACTCCAGGTTAAACAAGATGTCGTCCACCATCAAGGTGGATCACTTCGCCGGTTACATAGGATGGTCCATCCAGCAGAAAGTTGATCGTTTTGAGTAATTCATGCATTTCTGCCCAGCGCTGCATAGGAACACTCCTGATTATGTTCGTGTTTTCTGGTTCGTTCTCCGGCGGCAGAATTGCTCCTAATGCCACTGCGTTAACACTAATACGAGGTGCCAGGCTAAGGGCGGTAGCTTTGGTAAGGGCAACCAGACCTGCCTTGCTGATTGTGTAAGGAAAGTGATCCCTTCCCGGTCGTAAAGCGCGCCAATCCACCAGGTTGATCACTCTGCCAACATTTTCTGATTTGTAATATTTCGCAAATGCCTGAGTCAGCAGAAAAGGAGCAGTGAGGTTGACCTGAAAATGGGTCTCCCAGTCATCAAGTGATGTATCTGCGAAGGCGACAGATTTAAATATCGATGCGTTGTTGATCAAACCCGATATTTCGGCAAGATTATGAGCAGAATCAAAAAGGCGCGTAACTGATTCGCTGCTGGACAGGTCTGCCTGGATGACCCAGCAGTTCTGATTCAGTGCGCGAATTTCTGCGGCGGTCTTTTCAACCTCCACGGCAGATGTGTTGTAATGCAGGATCACGTCCGCTCCATGGGCAGCACAATCTATTGCCATTGCACTGCCTAACCTGCGTGCTGCACCGGTGATCAGGATTGTTTTCCCGTTTAATGTCATCATTCCCTCCATACTCAATCCTAAGAGAGTTCATTGTGAATGTCAAGCATCAAGAATTGCATTATAATATGATAAAAATAGTCCGAAAATATCGGACAGAAAAGAGGTTATACATGGAAAAGAAAATTTACCGGGTCCCAAATATAAGCTGCGGGCATTGTGCCCACACCATAAAAATGGAGCTCATCGATCTGGATGGCGTGAAATCCGTTGACGTGGATGTTCAGGACAGGGAGGTAATTGTTGAATTTGTGGCTCCAGCAACATCGGAAAAGATTGAAGCACTACTAATGGAGATCAATTACCCGGTCAATAATGATTAACTGTGCGGTTAAAGGCTAGGTCTGTTCATGGATAAGCTCATTTTACCGATCACCGGAATGACTTGCGCGAATTGTGTTGCTACAGTTGAGCGCAACGTCAAGAAGCTGGATGGCGTTGACGACGTGGTGGTTAACCTCGTCACCGAAAAAGCCACAATTGATTATGA
>CAYWVP010000019.1:1430-11013 GCA_964461605.1 uncultured Anaerolinea sp. | reverse complement strand
GGAGAGGACGAAGAGGTAAAGGCGCGCCAACGCGAAACCGCGCATCAAAAACGATTGCTGGTCACCGGAATTGTGCTGACGCTGCCGATTTTCCTGCTATCCATGTCGCGAGATTTCGGCATCCTGCCAAGCGCGCTGGCTTCCAGCCGCTGGCTTGACATGCTATTACTCCTGCTCGCTACTCCGGTTCAGTTCTATGTCGGGTGGCAGTACTATGTTGGCGCTTACAAAGCCCTGCGCAACGGATCAGCCAACATGGATGTATTGATCGCGCTGGGATCCACTGTCGCTTATGCATATTCCATACCGATCGTTTTCGGCTGGATCAGTGGGCATACGTATCTTGAAACAGCTGCGGTGATCATCACGCTGGTAAGGTTGGGGAAATATCTTGAAGCCAAAGCCAAGGGTAACACCAGCGAGGCGATACGGAAATTGCAGGCGTTGAAGGTCAACACAGCGCGAGTAATCAGGGATGGAACAGAGATCGAAATTCCATTGCGGGAGGTTGTGATCGATGATGTGCTGGTGATCAAACCGGGAGAGAAGATCCCCGGGGATGGTGTGATCATCGATGGACAGACACAGGTGGATGAATCAATGCTCAGCGGCGAATCAATGCCAGTCGATAAACAACCCGGTGATATGGTCGCTGGAGCGACATTAAACAAGTTCGGTCTCATCAAAGTGCGGGTAAACAGGATCGGTAAGGATACGATGCTTTCCCAGATCATCCGCATGGTGGAAAAAGCGCAGGAAACACGCGCGCCGATCCAGAAACTGGCTGACCAGGTATCAGCAGTATTTGTGCCGATTGTGATCGGTCTTGCTCTATTGACCTTTGCAGGATGGTGGCTCATTGATCCAGCCGCAATGAGCGGACACCAGGTCACGGGAGTAACCAGGGCGATGATCAACGCTGTGGCAGTGCTGGTTATCGCCTGCCCGTGCGCGATGGGGCTGGCAACCCCCACCGCCATCATGGTAGGTACCGGTAAAGGAGCTGAGAAAGGTATCCTGTTCCGGACTGGTGAAGCGCTGGAAAGAGCTGGCAAGACCGATGTGGTGGTATTGGATAAAACCGGAACGATCACAAGGGGCAGGCCAGAGGTGACGGATATTCTCACATTTGGTAATGCTATTACAGAAAATGAAATTCTCAGGCTGGCAGCCAGTGTGGAAAGAGGCAGTGAACATCCCCTTGGAGAAGCCATACTTGCGGAAGCAGGCAATCGATCCCTGGCTTTGAGTGAACCTGAAGGATTTACCGCCATACCGGGGAAAGGTGTTAAAGCTGTTGTGGAAGGCTCCACCATAATGGTTGGCACTGCCAATTATCTTGAAGAAAATGACATATCCCTGGAAAAATTCACTGATAGTCTTGACGCAATACTAAATCAGGGAAAAACGTTGATGATCGTGGGAATCGATGGCTTGGTCAATGGTGCCATTGCAGTTGCTGATGGAATAAAGGAAAATTCCAGGCAATCCGTGGAAGCGTTGAAAAATCTGGGTTTGGAAGTGATTATGCTGACCGGGGATAACCCGCAGACTGCTGCAGTCATTGCGGAACAAGCCGGAATCAATAATTTCATAGCCGGAGTACTGCCTGATCAAAAGACCGCAGAAATCAAGCGTTTGCAGGAGGGGGGAAGGATCGTCACGATGGTTGGTGATGGCATCAACGACGCACCCGCGCTGGCGCAGGCAGATCTCGGGATTGCCATCGGGACCGGTACAGATGTTGCCATGGCCGCCGCGCCGGTGACGCTTATTGGCGGTGATTTGATGGGGGTCAGCAAGAGCATTCTTCTTTCGCGGGAGGTGCTTAAAAAGATCCGGCAGAACCTGTTCTGGGCGTTTTTCTACAATGTCATTTTGATCCCGGTCGCTGCGTTTGGTTTGCTCAATCCCATGTTGGCTGCCGGAGCGATGGCTTTCAGCAGCGTATTCGTTGTTACTAATAGCCTGAGATTGAAACGCCTGCGTTTATAGACTGAATGTAATCGCTCATAAGCCGGGAGTTGGTCAGCCCGGCTTTTTTTTGGCAGATGGTAAAATTGGACTATCAGACTGGAGGGAAGATGGTCACACTGGAAGAGCAGGCGATCAACGCACTACGTTTTTTATCAGCAGACGGGGTTCAGAAAGCAAATTCAGGTCACCCCGGATTACCGATGGGTACGGCAGCCATCGCATTCACCATTTGGACCAGGCATCTCAAGTTTGATCCGCACAACCCCGAGTGGTGGGATCGGGACAGATTCATTCTTTCCGGCGGTCATGGTTCAATGCTTTTGTACAGCCTGCTGCATCTGACCGGTTTTAATGTGTCAATGGACGACCTGATGAATTTCAGGCAGCTCGGATACAAAACACCCGGGCATCCGGAATTTGGCTTCACTCCCGGAGTGGAGGCCACCACCGGACCCCTGGGGCAGGGGCTATCAAACGGTGTGGGAATGGCCATCGCTGAAGCGATGCTGGCAAAGCAATATAACCAGGCTGATGTGGAATTATTTGGTCATCATGTTTATGGCATTGTCACCGACGGTGACCTGATGGAAGGCGTGAGCTCTGAAGCTGCGTCTCTGGCCGGGCATCTCAAGCTGGGAAAGATCATTTATTGTTACGATGACAACCGGATCACGATCGATGGCTCAACCGGGCTGTCTTTTACAGAAGATAGAGGAAAAAGGTTCGAAGCATACGGTTGGCAGGTACTTCGCGTTGAGGATGGCAATGATGTTGAAGCCATTGATGCCGCCATCGCTCAAGCCAAGCTGGACGAAAGACCATCGTTGATCATTTGCAGGACTCACATCGGCTACGGATTGCCCACCAGGCAGGATACTTCAAAGGCACACGGAGAACCACCTGGCATTGAGGAACTCAAAGCAGCAAAAGTTAATCTGGGTTGGCCTACTGAACCGGATTTTTATGTGCCTGAGAGTGTACGAGAGCTGTACACGGGTGTTGGTGATAAGGGACACCAGGCATGGAAGGAATGGAAAAGAACAACTGAACAGTACGCCAGGAGTTATCCGGAACATTGGATTGAGTTGGAGAACCGCATGGAAAAACGATACCCGGAAAACTGGGAGGCACAACTTCCGGTTTTTGCCGCGGATGAAAAAGGGATGGCCACTCGATCTGCTTCCGGGCAGGTGTTGAATGCTCTCACCAATGTGTTCCCGCAAATCGTGGGCGGGTCAGCTGACCTGACGCCCTCCAATAACACCTGGATCAAGAACAGCAACGCGTTCCAATCTGACAACCACGGCGGAAAATACCTGCACTTTGGCGTTAGAGAACACGCAATGGGTGCCATCGTGAACGGTATGGCTTATCATGGCGGGTTCATCCCGTTTGGAGCAACATTCCTCGTATTTACCGACTATATGCGCGGTGCGATCCGCCTTTCGGCATTATCTCACCTGCAAACGATCTGGGTGATGACCCATGACAGCATCGGGTTGGGAGAAGACGGCCCAACACATCAACCGGTTGAACACCTGGCATCTTTGCGAGCCATTCCCAACCTTGTAGTGATCCGACCTGCGGATGCGAATGAAACCGCAGAAGCCTGGCGTGTTGCCATCAACCGAAAACACGGTCCCACACTGATCGCATTAACCAGGCAGGCAGTACCTACCTATGACCGGAATATATGCGCAAAATCACGTCAACTCGAGAAAGGCGCTTATGTACTGGCAGATTTGGGGAAAGGCGAACCGGAGATGATCCTGATGGCAAGCGGTTCTGAGGTCAGCCTGGTGATGGCTGCCGGTCAGAGATTGGCGGATGAAGGCGTCAGCGTCAGGGTGGTTTCGTTCCCAAGTTGGGAGCTATTCAATGCTACCACCGCGGAATACCGTGATTCTGTCCTGCCTGCTGCAATGAAGAAACGGCTGGCAGTTGAAATGGGCGTCTCACAGGGATGGGAAAAATGGGTCGGTGACGAGGGTTTGATCATCAGCCTGGATACATTTGGCGCGTCTGCTCCTTATAAACAGTTAATGGAACAATTTGGTTTTACTTCAGAAAACATCTACTCGATTGCCAAAAAATTGCTCAATAAAAAGAGGTGATTATGCGTATAGCTGTGGCATCAGATCATGCGGGTTTTACCATAAAAGACGATGTGATCAACATCATCCAGGCTGCGGGACATGAGGTTTTGGATCTGGGAACTTACAGCCAGGAACCTGTTGATTACCCTGACTTTGCGGTTAAGATGGGCAAGACCATAATCGATAATCAAGCCGATCGGGGGGTATTGATCTGCGGTTCAGGTGTTGGGGCGTGTATCGCGGCAAACAAGATCAAAGGGATTTACGCGGGTATTTGCCACGACACCTATTCTGCGCACCAGGGTGTGGAGCATGACAACATGAATGTACTCTGCCTGGGCAGCCGGATCGTTGGCATTGAACTGGTCAAAGAGATTCTCAAGGCATATCTGGCTGCAAGATTTGACACGGAAGAACGCTTTGTGAGGCGTTTTGAAAAAATACAGGCAATCGAGAGAAATGGGACCCGCAATCAAGGATAGGTACAAATGAGTATTATTGAGAAAATTAATGGAATTGGGCAATCCCTGTGGTATGACAACATCGAGCGGAGTAAACTA
The DNA here is from genome assembly GCA_964461605.1 of uncultured Anaerolinea sp. Taxonomy (GTDB): domain Bacteria; phylum Chloroflexota; class Anaerolineae; order Anaerolineales; family Anaerolineaceae; genus UBA6107. The sequence continues at coordinate 6,380 of CAYWVP010000019.1, read as the reverse complement.
AAAGATGGCACCATCGCCGCAATGATCTCAAGCGGAGCGATCAGGGGGATTACATCCAACCCCAGCATTTTTCAAAAAGCGATTGCCAGTTCAAAAGATTACGATCTAAGCCTGAAACCAATGGCCTGGTCAGGCATGGAATCAGCAGAGATTTTCTGGCAATTAGCGGTCGAGGATATCAAACAGGCGACTGACCTTTTTGCGCCGTTATATTCCAGTACATCCGGCAAGGATGGTTATGTCAGTATTGAGGTTGACCCACTGCTGGCATACGATACGGAAGGTACCATACAACATGCGAAAGAGCTGTGGCAACAGATCAAGCGGCCGAACCTGATGGTCAAGATACCGGCCACCAAAGAGGGCATTCCTGCTGTCCGGCAAGCGATCGCCCACGGAATAAACGTCAATGTGACCTTAATTTTTTCCATCGAACGCTACATGGAAGTAATTGATGCGTATCTTAACGGTTTGGAAGATCGCATTAGTGCAGGTTTACCCGTTGACCGGATCGCGTCTGTGGCTTCCTTTTTTGTATCGCGCATGGACACCAAGATCGATGGGCTGTTGGAAGAACAATTGCGCGCAGTAAAAATTTCTGATGAAGAATTCTTCAAGTTGGCGGGGAAAGCGGCGATTGCCAACGCCAGGCTGGCCTACCAGATCTTCCTGGAAAAATTCTCAGGGGAACGATTTAAGAAACTTAAACACGCTGGCGCACGCGTTCAGCGCCCGCTGTGGGCTTCAACCAGCACGAAAAATCCGAAATACCGTGATGTGATCTACGTGGAGGAACTCATTGCTCCGGACAGTGTCAATACAGTTCCACCCAATACGCTCGATGCTTTCCTGGAACATGGGGAAGTGGCGGTCACAATACAAAACGACCTATCATCGGCAAGATCTCTTTTTGGTGAACTGGAATCTCGTGGAATCTTAGTGAAAAAAGTCACGGAAGAGTTGGAAATTGAAGGTGTGACGTCTTTCTCACAGGCATATCGCTCATTGCTGGACACAGTTGAACAAAGAAGAAAAAGCGCATTAGGAGAATTGGGTTCGCTACTCCCGAATGTTATTCAACAGGTTCAAAAACTGGTAAGTACCAACTATGTTACCCGGTTTTTTGATCGTGATCCCTCGTTATGGACAGATGATCAAAAGGGACAGGATGAGATCAGTAACCGTATGAATTGGGTCACAACCCCATACGATGCCAGAGCAGCTCTTCCAGTATTACGAGATTTGGGCAGAGAGCTTGTAGATAATGGTTTTACCCACGCTGTATTACTGGGAATGGGAGGTTCTTCCCTCGCACCCGAGGTGATCAGCAAGATCATAAAAGGGCATGAATACTTAAACGCGAGTGGATTGAAATTTCAGGTGCTCGATTCGACTGATCCAGACCAGGTTGCATCGATTACAGAACATAACCCCATCGACAAAACGATTTTCATTGTAGCCAGCAAGTCCGGGACCACAGGTGAGATTAACGCGTTTCTGGACTATTTTTGGGATCAGGTAAAGGCTATCCGACCGGAAAACCCGGGAAAACAATTCATTGCCATTACCGATCCAGGCACCAGGTTGGCAAAGCTGGCTGAAGAACGCGGATTCAGGAGCGTATTTGAGGCTGATCCACAAGTTGGCGGGCGCAATTCCGCGCTTACCGCATTCGGATTGGTTCCAGCTGCAGTGATGGGCATTGATGTGGATTTATTTGTCAATAATGCAGTTAACATGGCGGAAGAATGTAAGCAGGACAAATCCCTGCAAAGTAACCCGGGGATTGTTTTGGGTGCTATTATCGGTGCGGCTGCTCAGTCCGGTAGGGATAAGCTGACTCTGTTAACCAACGATGAATGGATCTCATTTGGCGATTGGTTGGAGCAGCTCGTTGCAGAGAGCAGCGGCAAAGACGGAAAAGGGATCCTGCCCGTGGTGAACGAGCCAATCCTGGAGATCGGACAATATTCTTCCGACAGGTTATTCGTTTGCCTGGAAAAAGGTAACGAAGAAAATACACTTGCGAAGAAGCTTCGAATTGCTGGTCATCCTGTTATTACGCTTCGTGTGGATGAAAAAGAGGATTTGGCCGGTCAATTCTACTTATGGGAGGTAGCAGTAGCAACCGCCTGCTCAATAATCGGGGTTAACTCCTTTGATCAACCGGATGTCCAGGATGCCAAAATTCGCACCATCGACGGGCTGGAGGAATTCAAGAAAAATGGGAAATTTATGGATATTGTCCCGTCAGCCGGCTACCCGCACGCAAAAGTTCTCACCCCGCTGTTTGAAAGGGTAGAGAAGCGCGGGTCCCTATTCAGGTTGATCGGCAGTTATATTGAGCAAAACCAGGCACAGACACAATATATTGCGATCAACGCGTTCCTACCCAGGAACAGGCAAAACGAAGAATTGCTGCAGCAGTTTCGCAGCCGTTTGGCTGTGAAGTATGCGCTGCCAACCACGCTTGGTTTCGGACCCAGATATCTGCATTCAACGGGGCAGTTCCATAAAGGCGGACCAAACACCGGGTTGTTTATCCTGATCACAGCGAATCGGCAGAGCGATTTGGATATACCAGGGCAGGGAGTAAGCTTTGGCGTTTTTCAACGGGCACAGGCTATCGGTGATCTACAAGCTTTGCAGGCGAAAAACCGTGAGGTCATTTGGATTGACCTCTCAGATCCGGATGTTCGGATCCTGTTGGATACCTGAGTATTCTAAAAACAATTTGTTACAGGCAGGATAGTAAGGTGATCCTGCCTGTTATTTTAAGTTCACATCAACGTAATAGACCGAACAGGGTTTCATGTGGATGTGCAGGCTACCCTCTTTAACAGTTGGCAGTTGTGCATCGGTGATCCTGACGCGATCAGGTTTGTCAAAACTATTATATGCTTCCGGTGATGGCGCAACGATCTGCATGGCATGCCCTGGCGTGCATTCGTTCACTCCATCGAGGTAGATATCAGCACTTACGCGGTTGAATGGGTAGCGGTTGACCAACAGGAGAGATAATTTAGACCTGTCCTCGCTGATCGAAGCCAACCCGTCGATATAGTTTACATTCTTGTGCGCCTTCAGGTTTATCGCCTGTTCCCGACTATTAAAGGTTTCAGCTTCAATGTGGACCGTAAGTACGTTGTGCTGCATTTGTCTGAATAAAACGAATGGGAAAAACATGGATGTCGCAATTGCTGTATCTTTATTCGTTTCGATCAGCGGAAGTACATTGACCAGCTGAGCCAGGTTGGACATACCCACGGTGTCGCCATGCTTGTAGAAAGTCATCAACACAGATGCGCCGTAAAGGGCATCCCGCATAGTGTAGGTAACATGGTGCATGCTGACGTTCTTTTCACGCGGAGGGAGCCAGAGGTTCCATTCATCCACAGCCTGCTTGATATTCTCTGCACCATTGGCAGAGAGCTGATCTTTTACACGCATGATGATTTTTTCGATGTCCAGGTGGGCTGCACAAACTGAATAATATAATTGTTCTGCGTCGTACGTTTCCTGCCAGCCGCTTTTATCAGGCTGGTAGATATGCCAGGAGAGGTAATCGATCCGGTTACCCAGGTTTTTCAGCACCGGCTCGTTCCATAAAAATCCTTCATCATCACAATCATCTGTCAGAGGATTATGTCCGACGGCTATGATCTTTATCGCGGGGTCCACCGCTTTCATCGCTGTGAGGAATCGCTCAGCTCGTCTGCAATATTCTTCCGCCGAAGTGGTACCGATCTGCCAGGGTCCCCAAACTTCATTGCCAATCCCCCAGTATTGCACATTGTAGGGTGAGGGGTGTCCATTTTGAGCTCTACGAGCTCCCTGCTCCGTGGTGACCGGACTGTTGCAATAGGCTACCCAGCGCGCCGCCTCCTCCGGTGTCCCGGAGCCGTCATTCACCACAAGAAGTGGAACTGTGCCGGTTTCCTCACAAAAAGCAAGAAATTCGTCTGTACCCACCTGGTTGGATTCCTCTGACTGCCAGGCAGCATCGTGGCGAGAAGGGCGATGCTCACGGGGACCGATACCGTCTTCCCAGTGATAGCCGCTGGCAAAATTACCTCCCGGGTAACGGATCAATGGGGGCGCGAGTTGTTTGATCAGATCAAGAGTGTCTGAACGTAATGAACGCCCATCGCGTGTCCAAATGCCGTCATAGACACATCGTTCCAGGTGTTCCACGAATTGACCGAGTATAAATGGTGATGCCGGAGTAGCGGGACCCTGCATGTCTATTCTGATGGATGCCTTCTTTGATGGGCTGAATCTCGCAAACAACGGAGGTCTCATATCCCTGTTTTTGGGGGTTGATGAGCCGGCATTGAGTATAAAACTGATCTCTCCAACTTCCCTGGTCATCGCCTCCAGGCGCACCGGCCTATTTTCCTGTCTGGCGTTGACCTCGACGGTGATCTCCAATCCAACAGGCAGTAACAGCTGATTGTCGGGAGTTACCATCTCCCCGGTTATTGATGGATGTTGGTCAGATGAGATCCTTACATTCTCAGCCGGAACAGATTGGTCACCGATGAGAATATTAAACCTGGAGATCGTCGCAGCTGCAAAACTGTTCATAATTTTAAAAGTGAAACCATCGGGTGTATTTTTGAAACTTTCCGGAACGATCATTTTCTTGAGGATGAATTCTGGAACTGACATGACTTATCCTTTTTCAATGGTTTGATGTGTTTTCCTGGTCTTCAGGATCGGTATCAGTGTCAATAGCGTGGCAATTGCCGCGACCTGGAAAATGATTGGTGAGGGAATAAAAGCTTCCTTGCCATCCAGCAGGGTGTGGATGCCGTAAGTGGTAGTGAGCCAGCTGCCCAGTAAAGGACCGGGCACCATGGTCAACGCTACCTGGAAGAAGATCACGTAACCGCCAAATTGCCCCCGTTTATCTTCCGGGAATAGATCCTTACTCCATGCGGAAACCGC
>CAYWVP010000019.1:0-1330 GCA_964461605.1 uncultured Anaerolinea sp. | reverse complement strand
TTGACGTAGATCAATAAATACGGAAAGAAGATCTGCTGGGCGATTCCCCACAAAGCGATACCCACCAGAACCAGGAAGAAATCTTTCTGTTCGCGCAGAGTGCTCCATTTTAATGTGTTTAAGATACTGCGCAGAAATCCTTCAGTCTGGGGTTTTACCGGTTGCTTTGGTTCATCCAGCAGCAACGCAGATATCAACCCTAAGACGAACACCATGCCGCCTACAATGTAAAAGAATGGAAAATATCCAACTGCATCGATGATCAGTCCGGCTCCGCCATACACGAAGAGCAACGCGACCCACACAAGGATCTCAAGAATCCCCATCACCTTGCCGCGATTGTGCGGGGTGGTGATATCCGCCACATAGGCATGAAAAACAGCGTCGTTCGCGCCGGAGCCGAAAAAGGTCATGATGCAGTCAAACAAAATGGCCATAAAGATCGCGATGCCGATCGGTTGGAAGAGCGCAGCCGTCGGAAACAAGGCAGTGGTAATGCCCCAACCAAGATAACCGATAAGGAGAAAAGGTTTTCTTCCCCATCGGTGTCGCATGCGGTCGCTCAGCGCGCCGATCAGGATCGATGAAAGGGTGGCGGTTATTGCGCTGGCTGCAACCATCCAGGAGATGGGGCGTGGATCAGGCGTAATGTTGTTATAGATGAAAGTGTTGAAGAACTGGTTTTCCACTCCCCAGGCAAGTGAGCCCAGGAATCCAAGTATGATCATCGCTGCCCAAGTCTTCTTTGTAAGCATCGTTCCTCCAGGTACGCTGTAATGGGTCAATCAAGTAATAACGCAATTGCGCCGAGCACCCCTGCACGATCTCCTAATGCCGGCGGGACAACGTAATCATTCATATCTTCGAGGTACCTGGATTCCACATACCCGTTGAGGATTTTCACAGTCTCTGCGCGGGTTTGTTCGATTAGACCCTTACGGCGAAGAACCCCGCCTCCAAGGATGATTTTCTTTGGGGCGCAGACCAGTATAAGGTTGTGGATTGCCTGGCCAAGATAATAAGCTTCAAATTTCCAGGCGATGTGATCATCTCCCAGCAGAGCGGGATCGGTGTTCCACCTGGCAGCCAGGGAAGGGGCATTGGCGAGCCCTTCAAGGCAGGTGGTGTGGTACGGGCAGTTGCCCGGGAAAGTATCTTCAGGATGTGGTTGTATCTTCATGTGACCGATCTCAGGATGTGTCATACCAAAAAGCGGCCGGTAATTATGTATTACACCGCCGCCAATACCGGTTCCTACCGTTATATAAACATAATCTGAAACCCCGACAGCAGCTCCCCACCGGCCTTCACCAAGGGCAGCCCCGTTTAC
>CAYWVP010000018.1:0-17741 GCA_964461605.1 uncultured Anaerolinea sp. | reverse complement strand
GATATGAAATTCGACCGAGTTTACAACTTCTCAGCAGGACCCAGCATGTTGCCCGAACCAGTTCTTGAAGAGATCAGGGACGAACTCCTCAACTATAAGGGTTCCGGGATGTGTGTGATGGAAATGAGCCACCGCAGTAAGGTCTTTGAGGGCATTCTGCACGCTGCTGAAGAGGATCTGCGTGCGCTCATGGGCATTCCTGAAAACTACAAGGTGCTGTTCATCCAGGGCGGCGCTACCCTGCAGTTTTCCATGATCCCGATGAACCTGATGAAGAACGGGGAAGCCGATTACCTGGTCACCGGGGCGTGGTCAGAAAAAGCCTTCAAAGAAGCGCAGCACTTCGGAAAGATCAACCTGGTCGCATCCGGCAAGGACCGCAACTACAGTTACATCCCGGATGTCTCTGATCTGCCGATCTCCGAAAACTCGGACTATGTTTACATCTGCGAGAACGAAACCATTCACGGCACCACCTACCGCGATCTCCCCAATACCAGGGGTAAAACTCTCGTGTCCGACCAGTCTTCAATGTTCCTCTCCAAACCCTGCAACGTGTCAGATTACGGGCTGATCTACGGCGGCGTGCAGAAGAATGTAGGCCCGGCTGGTATGGTCATCGCCATCATCCGTGAAGATTTGATCCGCAAGGATCTGGATGAGAAGACCCCCATCTATATGCGCTATGACACGCACGCTGAAAATGAATCCATGTACAACACGCCTAACTGCTGGGCAATCTATGTGTGCGGCAAGGTATTCCAATACCTGCTCAATCTGGGCGGTTTGACCGAAATGCAAAAGCGCAACGAAGAAAAAGCCGCCGTACTCTACAACTACCTGGACAACAACCAGATGTTTACCGGAACTGTGGAGAAACAATTCCGCTCTGTGATGAATGTGCCCTTTGTCACCGCAAGCAAGGAACTGGATGCCGAAGTTGTCGCGGCATCGGTTGCGGCCGGGTTTGACAACCTGAAAGGTCACAAAAGCGTCGGCGGTTTACGCGCATCCATATACAACGCCATGCCCAAGGATGGCGTTGAAGCCCTCGTCGCTTTCCTCAAGGACTTTGAAGCTAAGCACGGTTAAGTCACGAACACCGGAAATTGATCAACTTGAAGGGTTGACGCCGGGGAGCGTCAACCCTTCACAATAAAGTTCACTTGCGAGGACGTGAGTGCCAAACATTTCCACTGTCACCATATATCTCATCTGGTTGGGTATAATGTCGCTGATCACCTTTGCCACCTGGGGATGGGACAAGGCTGCCGCCATCAACGGGAGTTGGAGAACTCCAGAAAAAATTCTATTGATATTGATCTTCCTGGGTGGTGCGGCGGGTGGCGCGTTGGGGATGAACCTCTTCCGGCACAAAACCCGTAAACCGCATTTTCGCGTCGCCCTGGGGATAGCGGGGATCCTCCAGATTGCTTTGCTTGTTTTACTTATGGCGAGTAATGGGTGATCGTAGAGCCGGAAGCTTTTTTCCAGTAACATGTGTCACACTTCTAACACAACCTAATTACCCCACATTGCGCTAAAATTATGACATGTCTCTTTCAGAGATGGTCATCAAAAGTAAACTGATCCCCCCACAACCCCATAGAGATCTGTTTCACCGCGCCAGGTTGCAGGAGAAATTCAGGGTTTCTTTCAATTACCCGTTGACGATCATTCACGCCGGCACCGGGTTTGGCAAGACCACGGCGCTGCTTGAACTCTCCGGTTTATACGGCCAGGTTTACTGGTATGACATCACCGAACCGGATCGCGATCCGGCGCTCTTTCTTGCGCATCTGCTGTCCGCGTTCCTGCCGGGTGCTGCCCGCCTGCTCGAAAGACTGGAAACTGGCGGCATCCACGAATTCCCCACAATTCTCACAGCGCTGATCAACCAGCTTACCCTTGATCTTGAAGATGATGCATTGCTGGTGCTGGATGACTACCACCTCGTCAGTGATGTCCACGAAATCTCCCGCTGGGTGGAGCAATTGATCGAGAACCATCCTCCTCGCCTGCACGTGGCAATCGCCAGCCGGAAGATCCCGGAATCAGCGGCTTTCGTTCGTTGGCGGGTAAAAGGGTTGTCGATGGTCATTGAACAATCTGATCTCGCTTTTACTGAGGCTGAGATTGCCAGCCTTTACTCCGAGCAGTTCGGGTTCACCCTTGACGCGCAACAGGCACACTCGATGTTCGCCTACACGGATGGCTGGATCATCGCGCTGCAAATGATCTGGCAGCGGCTACAAACCAGCCCCACCCGGCAATTGGACCGCATCCTCATGGATCTGCCCTCATCTTTTTCAGATGTTTTCTACTTCCTGGCGCAGGAAGTGCTCCTGCGACAACCCAAAGGCATGCAAAAGTTTCTGGTTTCCAGTGCAGTGTTGCGGCAACTGGAGGTGGATGCCTGCAATCACCTGCTCGGGATCACCAACAGTGCTGAGATCCTGCAACAACTGGTTGATCGCGGGTTATTTACATTCTCAGTCGACGCCAATACTTACCGCTATCAGCGTCTTTTCCAGGATTTTTTGCTTGACCAGGGAAAAAAGAACCCGGATCGTGTGCTGGCATTACACAGAAGGGCAGCCGATCACTTTTTACAGGTTGGCGACCCGGAAGAGGCGATCTTTCACCTGTTCAGCTCGGGTGACAATCCCGCTGCTGCCCATCTCATTGAAACCACATCACCGCGCCTGTTGGAAACTGGTCGCCTGCGCACGATCGCCAGGTGGCTGGAACAGGTGAACCAGGCTCAAATGGATGAGCACCCGCGGTTGTGGATGATATCTGGTGAAGTGTACCGCTTACGTTCTAATTTCGATGGGGCTCTCGTCTCATATAACAACGCGGAAAAGATCTTCCGGCAGCAAAAGGACAAGCTCGGTTCCAGCCAGGCGCTGCGCAGCCAGGCGCAGGTTTACCTGGACACGATCCGCCCCCTGAAGGCATCCAGTTTGCTCGAAGAAGCTGTGTCATTGTTGGAACCACAGGAGCATCCCGCTGAAGTGGCTGCCCTGCTGGATCAACTGGCCGAGAATAAGCTCAACCTGGGTAAACCGGAGGAAGCACGCGCGTTACACCGTGAGGCCGGGATGCTGCGTACTGAAGCGGATCCGGATGACATCTATCTTGAAGCGCGGTCGCTGCTGCGTACCGGCCGCCTGCAGGAAGCCATTAACCTCATGGAACCGTACCAGGCATCATTTGAACTCACTCAACCGGAGCAACGTCCGCAGAAATTTCACCGTGAAATGCCCTTGCTGCTTTCATTGATCCACCTGATGCTGGGTAACTCGGCCAGAGGAGAAAAATATGCCCGGCAGGGGATTGAGATCGGCCGCCAGCTGAATTCTCCCTTCGTCGAGGCAGTAGGATGGATGCGCCTGGGGCACGCCTGTCAGCTTTACCCGCATCTGCCCTGGCGGATGAACCGCCTGCAGCAGTCGCAGGAATGTTATGAGCGCTCGATCGAACTGGTGCGTCCTTTTAATGTCGTGCGCGTGCAAGTGGAACCATTATGGGGCTTGTGTCGATTACACGGTTACCAGGGCAACCTGCTCGAGGCGCGGCGGCTTGCCGACCAGGCCATCGAAATCGCCGATAACGCTGGTGACCTGTGGTTTGCCGGTCTGATCCAATGCACCATGGGAACGGCTTACGCCCTTTCAGGAGCAAGTGAAGCCCTCGAGTGGCTGCAAAAGAGCAACACCAGGTTAGGTGAAGTGGGAGATGTTTTCAGCCAGGCTGCCTCAACAGTTGCCACTTTATATTACGAGTGGTATCACGGATCCCATCGACAGGCGTTGGACCACTTTTCTGCTGCCGCCAGTCAATTAAAAGAGCAAAATACCGGTCTTGTTCTTACCCGCTCCACTCACATCGGCATGCAGGACACCCAGCCATTCATACCGCTGCTGCTGGAAGCGTATCACCACAATATCGAAAAGGATTGGATACGCCAATTGCTGCCGGGTATTGATCCGGAAACCACCACCTTTCATCCGGGTTATGGTTTATCCGTGCGCACACTGGGTCAGTTTGAAGTTTGGCGCGGATACTCCCTGACCAACCCGCGTGAATGGCAGCGGGAAAAAGCCCGCCAGCTGTTCCAGTTTTTCATCAGCAACAAGGGTAAATGGTTCACACGCGATCAGGTCACCGATAGTTTATGGCCGGACCTGGATCTGGAAGCCTCCAACCAGAACCTTAAGGTTGCCTTGAACGCGCTCAACCGCGCCCTGGAACCCAACCGTGAGACCGGTCAGAATCCATTCTTCATCATCCGCCGTGAATCAATGTACACACTAAACCCGGCCGCGCAGGTCTGCCTGGATTCCGAAGATTTCCTTTCCCTGGCTTCAGGGGATCAGGCAGATGACCTAAAGGCAGCCTTGAAGATCTACCAGGGAGATTACCTGCCCGACGCGACCGGTGAGGATTGGACGGGACAAACACGCGAGCGCTTGCGTGATACCTACCTGATGGCGGCGAATAAACTGGCTGCCCGTTACCTTGATGGCGAAAAATACGACGAGACGATGCGCATCTGTCATGAGATACTCATGGTGGACGCATACAACGAACCGGCATACCGCAACCTGATGCGTTGCCATTCCGCACGGGGCAATCAGGCAGCGGTTCACTCCCTTTATCAACGCTGCGTGAATGTGATGAAAGAAGACCTTGATGCACCACCTGCGCCGGAAACCACCGAACTGTATAAGCATTTGACACAGTAAAAGTCGCACCAAACTTCCAGTGCGACTTTACAAATTCAGATTTGGCTGCTCATTCTTTAGGCGGCGGTTTCAATACCCCCAGTAATCGTTGCCAGCCCGCTTGCCAGGCTTTCTTCCAGCCCATTCTTCTGAACATCCATGTACCAACGATCCCGTAGGGGATAAAAAGCACAAAGACCACGTAAACAGCTCCCAGGATGAAGCTTGCGCCTTCGCCGATGAAGCGGCGTAAACCGAAATCCAGCAGCTTGTACACGAACGCCCCGATGATCGAGCCGCTCAGCGTACCCACGCCCCCGATTAATACGATCAAAAGACCAGTCACGGTAAAGCCCAGGTCAGCGATGCTCGGAATAATGGCGGGCTGGTAAAGCGCATGCAAGGTTCCTGCGAGCGCAGCGGTGAACGATGAAAGCAACATGGCCAGGATCTTAAAGTTGGCTGTATTGAAGCCCAGCATGCGGGCGCGTCCTTCGTTCTCCCGAATTGCCACACACACACGTCCGGTGGGAGATTTCACAAAGGTTTTATACAGGATGAACATGACCACCAGGATCACCAGCGCGATGGCATAGAACCGCAGCTTTTCTGCTGAGGGATTCAAAAATTCCGGAACCGGATAACCCTGCAACCCCACATCTGATCCGGTGTATTTCGATAGATCAGTGGAGGTGACCACAATGTGAAATACCGATGCCATGCCCAGTGTCACCAGCGCAAAAGTGATCCCTTTGACCCGGGGCAACACAAGGCTGAAGAGTAACGCCTGTACGATCGAGATCAAAAAAATCAATCCCAATATCGCCCAAAAAGGCAGTTGTGAGAACTTCAACAGCATGCCGGTGGCATATGCCGCTGACGCAAAAAACATGGCATGACCAAAGGATAACAATCCGGTGATCCCGAATAGCAGGTCATAACTCAATGCGAACAAAGCAAGGATGAAGATCTCAATTCCCAGACCCTGGATGAACTTGGAATAGCTGCCATCGTTATTCCAGACAACAGCCGGGCTGGAACCCTCGAACAGGCCAACAATAAACGGTAAGGCCAGCATGACCAAAAGGAAAAGCCAGATGGAGCGGTATTCGCGAAAGATCGAGAGCTTAGGCTTATTCATGGTTAATCCTTTTTGCCCATGATCCCACCCGGCAGGAAGAGCAGGACGATGACCATTAATAACACGGTTGAGGCGGGCACCAGGGGGGGTGAAGGTTTGAAGATGATATCCGTGAACGGCAGTTCGATGCCGATCTGCCCGTACTTGATAATAAATTGTTGGACAAGCCCGACCAGCAGTGAACCGAGCGCAGCACCCGGATAACTGGTAAGACCGCCGATCGCCAGCGCGATCAACGCAGAGGTCAACAGGGTGGCTCCCATCCCCGCATTCAGACCGCTGGATGGGGCAGCGAGGATTCCGCCGAATGTGGCCAGCCCCACACCGAGTGCAAACACAAGGGTGAACACGCGCCTGACGTTGATGCCGAGGGCTTCCACCATTGACCGATCCTGTACCCCGGCGCGGATGATCATACCGATGCGTGTGCGCTTTAATAACAGCCACACTGCCACCAGGACAATTATGCCCAACAGCGGGATCAGGATCTCGTCATACACCCGAATCCTGCCGTCAAAAAATTGGACGGTACTGCAATGGTTCTGCAACCACGCCGCCAGGCTGGTGGCCGGACAGCCTTCTCCGCTTGATTTCACAATCGAAGGCCGCGGCATGATGAATCCCGGGCGTCCCCATATCGCCTGAACCATCTCCACACCAATCGCGCTCAATCCGAGTGTCAGCATCAGCTGATAGATCGGCCGGTTGTACAAAGGCCGGATCAGCGTTGTCTCCATGGCAGCGCCGAGCCCGAAACCGCTCGCAACAGCGACAACAATCGCAATCAGGAACAGCCAGGTGGAATCAATTTTCACCAGCCATTCGGTCAATGGTGTATTGAACACGATGCAGAGCAAGGCAACGGCAATCAGCAAAGCAAAAAGCACGAAGTTCTTCCAATTTAGATTGCTTTGCATGCGCGTATCGCTTCCCAGCAGCGCGATCCCTCCTCCAAACAAAGCGCTGGCGAACAGAAAGCCGATCACTGCCAGGATGGGGGAAAATTTTTCAAAGCCAAGATGCTCAAGCGGCATGCGCATGCCCTGGTCGGCAAAGAAGGAGAAAGTGACCGGTCCCTTGGCGTAATTGTCCAGGTCCCACATGGCGATGGGGTAATTGTTCAGGATCACCACTGCGAGGATGATCCCCGCGGCAATCATGCCCCAGGAGATCAATCGCCGTGCCAAATGGCCAAGATTGATGCGCCCGGTAACCTGCCGCCAAAGACCTGATAGTGTCAACCCGGTGAGCAGCAGCGCTACCGGCGCGATGAGATCCACAAACGTGTCCGGGCGAACCATAACCGTCCATCCGATATAAGCGCCGATCATGTAGAGCGTGCCGTGCGCCAGGTTTAGGACGTCCAGCAAACCGAAGATCAGAGAGAAACCGGATGCAACAAGAAAGACCACGGAACCTGTGGAGAGGCTGCGCAGCAGGGTGATGTAGAAATCCTGGGTGCTCATTCCGCGTGAAGCTGCTACAAGGAATATCACAACGATGAGCAGCGTCGTGAGCAAGGTGGAGTTTTTGCGTAAGAAGATTTTCATGGCATACCCCTATGCTGCGCCCAGGTATTTGTGAATCGTGGCTTTGTCATTTACCAGATCCTGCATGGTTCCATTTTTGACAGAACGCCCCTCTTCGATGATCACGTAAAACTCCGCCAGTTTGCTGGCCACCAGGAAGTTTTGCTCCACAAGGATCACGGTTGATTCTTTGGAGAGCTCGCGGATTACCGCGATCATGTTCTCAATGATGACGGGAGCCAACCCTTCGCTCGGCTCATCGATCAGTAACAGCTTGTTGTCAGCAACCAGCGCGCGCGCGATGGCGAGCATTTGCTGCTGCCCGCCTGAAAGCCGTGTGCCGGGGATTCCCAGGAATCGTTTGAGGTCGGGGAAGAGGTCAAAGATGAAATCCTGTTTGCGCAGGTAATCGCCTTTGTTCCTTTCCGCGATCTTGAGGTTCTCCTCGACAGACAGGTCGCGGAAGATCGCGCGGTGCTCGGGCACGAAACCTATCCCCAGCGCAGCGATATCATACGGCTGCATACCCTGCACCTCGAGCCCGTCAAAGATCACCTTTCCCTGGCGTACAGCAGCAAGCCCGAGGATGGATTTGAGTGTGGTGGTCTTTCCCGCGCCATTCCTGCCGAGCAGGGCGGTGATGGACCCCTGCGGTACCGTCACATCCACCCCCTGCAGAATGTGATATTGACCAATAAATGTATGAATGTGCTGAACCTCAAGAATATTGCTCATCTCATCCTCATGCGTTCATACGTGTTGGGCATATCTCTATAGCTCATACAGACCCCCCAGGTAGGCGGTCTGTACTTCCTTATTCTTGGTGATCTGTTCAGGAGTACCCTCTGCCAGTTTCTTCCCCAGGTTCATTACCGTGATGGTATCTGAAATACTCATCACCACATTCATATTATGCTCAACCAGAACAACGGTCTTGTCCCCGTCCGCCTGCACATCGCGGATCAGACTGATCAGTTCCGGAACCTGTTCCGCTGCCATGCCTGCCGTGGGTTCATCCAGCAGTAAAACAGCTGGATCAGGCGCCAGGATCATCCCGAGTTCCAGTTTTCGCTGGTCGCCGTGCGGCAGCATGCGGGCGGGTGTGAGGAGCTTGTCCTGCAATCCTACTTTGGCCGCCACTTCCATGGCTCGCGCTTCGCACCTTTTCAGGTTGGATGCGTCTACAAAAAAACGATAATTGCCTTTTTCCATCGCCTGTGTAGCCAGGCGGATATTTTCGAATACCGTGAGGTTCGGAAAAACATTGGTGATCTGAAAAGACCGGCCAATTCCCAGGTGGATCATGCGGTGGATCGGTTGGCCGGTGATGTCAGTTCCATCATAAAAAACCTTTCCACTCGTTGGCTTTAAGTTGCCGCTTAAAAGGTTGAAAAAGGTGGTCTTGCCGGCACCGTTCGGACCGATGATCGCATGCAGCGTATTCCTGCGAATCTGCAAACTGACGTCGTCTACAGCCGCGAGGGCGCCAAAATGCTTGCTTAAGTTGACCGTTTCAAACAGGATATCGTGTGTCATCGTCCTTCCAACCTTCTTTCGTGAATTAAAAGGAACAGCACTTCAATAAAGGATCTTCCCTAAAGGCTTTGCAGCCTTTAGGGAAGAAAGTATGGATCGAATTATTGACCGGAAAGGGTTCCGTAGGGCAGATCACCGCAGCGGGACATATACGCCTCGGGGAGCAGGCACGGAGGTTCAGGCCGGGTCGTCTCGACATAGGAGTAGAAGTTCGCGGTGGGATCGGTGAGGTTCTCGAGCTTCAGGATGTACATATCCTGGATCGCCACGTGATCCTCAGGACGGACGTAGACGGTGCCTTTGGGGCCTTCAAATTCCAGGCCTTCCATGGCAGCAACCAGCGCGGATCCGCTTACATCACCATTGGTCTTCTTGATCGCTTCAACCGCCATGATGGCAGCGTTCATACCATCCGCGTCGAAGAGGTCAGGATAGACACCGTAGCGGGTGGATTCCTGCTCTACCAGGAAATCATTGGCAGCATTTTTGGGGGCTGACCAGTGGTAGAGGATACCATTGGTGGTGCCGATGGCATTGGTGTACCACAACGGCATCAACACGTTGTCAATGAAGGTCGCAGCAAGGACCATCTTGTCATTCAGGCCGGAATCAACCGCAGCCTGCGCCAGCGCCGGGAAGCCCGATCCAGCCCAGGTGACGATGTACGCTTCTGCACCGGAGTTGATGAGGGGATCCATGTAGGAAGTGAAATCTGTGGTGGTGGCAGGGGCGAAGACATCATCAGCCACAAACTCGGCACCGAACAGAGTACAGGCATCGCGGAAAGCGGCGGCTGAGCCGAGACCAAATGCGTAGTCCGGCGCGATCTGCACGAGTTTCTTGTAGTTCTTCACCAGGTAGGTGCATTCATTGATGGCGTCCTGGTAGTTGTTGCGGCTGGTGCGGAAGGTGAACTCGTTGAAGTCCTTGCCGGTAATATCATTGGCAGCAGCGGGTGCAACGATCAGGGGGATCTGGTTCTGAGCGGCGATACCCTGCAACACTGTGGTGTTGGCGGATGAAGCCGTACCGACCAGCAGGTTGACCTTCTGTACTTCGATCAGCTCATTGGCAACCGTGGTGGTGTTTTCCGGCACTCCGCCGTCATCACGCACGTAAACGATGATCTCGCAGTTTTCGATCTTGAAGGTGTTTTCCTGAGCAGCAGCGAAATCAAATTTTTCACCGGCTGAACCGGGAGCACCGGTCGCCCATTCCATGCCGAGCATGAACGAACGGGGGATCATGATGCCGTAGATGGCGAGAGCACCGGTCAGGTCAGTAATGAGACCGATCTTCACTGGTTCCGCGCAGGTCAACCCGGCGGCAGGAGCCTCGGTTGCAACCGGAGCTTCAGTCGCCACGGGGGCTTCTGTTGCCACGGGTGCCTCGGTAACCACTGGTGCCGCAGTAGGTGCGGCAGTGGGTTTCGCGCAAGCTGAGAGCAGCATGGCGAGGACGATAATGACACTTACAACTGTAGCTATTCTTTTCATTGTATTTCTCCTCCATTATTTTTATCGATCTGAATGGTTGGCAATTTCATTATGACGCAATTGTGTAAAAAAACCACCTCCTTTTACAACTCCTACCGCTTCAGGGCAGGATGTCAGCCGGGACAAGCATGACGACCTGCCCGGTAATTACCTGCTTTTTTGCCTGGTTATAACAATCCGTGCGGAAAGTAGCCAGGTGTTTACCTGGGTCCAACGCGACCAATTCGATCACGGTATCGATGCGGTCGCCGCAAAATACGGGCGTCAGGAATTCGTATTGCACACTGATGCACTGCGATCCTTCACCCGGAAAGCGCGTCTTGAGTAATCCTCCGATCATCCCCACCAGGTATTCAGGGTGAACGGTCAGTTGATAAATTTTTCCAGGTTCATGACCTATCGTTGGTTGGACGCGCGGCTGGTTGTCTCCCACCAGTCCTGCGTACAGGGCAGCTTCACCCTCTGTCACCACCTTGGTAAATGATTCCTGCAGACCAATGTAAAGAGGGATCGGGATATGGATGCTCATGCCACGACCTCGCAGTACTTCAGCACAAACCCCAATACAGTGCTGTTAAAGGCAGCCGGTTGTTCCAGGCACACCGCATGAGCGGCATGCGGAATGATCACCAGTTCCGCGCCAGGGATCTCAGCAGCGATGATCTCGGCATACTTGCGCGGCTTGAGAATATCCAATTCTCCCACGATCACCAGGGTTGGTGCTGTGATGCTGTGTAATCGATCAGTGAAATTGATCTCCGAGAAAGCCAGCATAAGGCGTTCGGCTGCGGCAAGGTCCATCTGGTTATAACGTTTGCGGGTTGCCTCCAGAATGTTGGCATTGGCTTTGAGCCAGTTCTCAGAGAAATTCAGCGGCAGTGAGGTCTCGAACAGCGCATCCGCGTTGCGGTCGCGCAGGGCACTGCTCCACAGGGCACCCATCGTCGCCAGCATCGGGTCGATCTGGCTCACGGCTGATGAGACGATCAGGCTGCGGGTCCGCTGCGGATATTTGAGTGCGAAGAGCATGCTGATCTCGCCGCCGTAGGAAATTCCGCCAACGTGTGCTTTCTCGATCCCCAGGGATGTTAACAATGCCGCCAGGTCCTCCACGTGGAGGTCCATCGAATAAGGTCCTTCCGGGTGATCTGATTGCCACATCCCGCGGCAATCGTAAACCAGCACGCGGAAATGCTTTTTCAACTCCGCCACCTGGTATCCCCAGCTGCCCGCAGACATGAAGATCCCGTTGGAAAGGACGATCACATCCGCGCTTTCCGGTCCGTGCAGCTCGTAGTACAGGTTGGTGCCGTTTACTTCCTGTATGGGCATGACAAAATAGATCCTCTAAACTGGTTCAAAAGCCAGCCAGGTGCGCAGGGATTCTCCCTCGCCCTGGTCAATGAATTTCACCTTAAGCTGTGTGCCGATCCTGATGCTCTGCGGGTTGCACCCGTTCAGCCCAACGATCAAAGCGCTGATCATTGGTCCCTCGGCGGTTTTCACAATGCCAACCACGCTGGGGTTCGTGCGATTGTAACCGGCCACATTCATCGCGGTGGAATTGATGTGAATATTGGTGAATGCCTGCAGGACACCTTCGCCGCTGAATTCAAACCACTCCATGTCGGTGGAAAAGTTTTTCGGGTTCAAAGGACGCGGGGGCAAATAGACCTCGCCGGTGGAAACATCGCGGGTACCCATCAGACGGTGTTCCTTGAGGTAATTATTGAAGGCAGTAACAGTAAACTGGTTTTCCATACTTAATCTCTCTTTTCAAAGATGTGCACCACACAGGTCTGACCGGTGCCGCCCACATTATGGGTCAGCCCATATTTCAACTGCCCCGGAAGCTGGCGGGGACCTGCCTCCCCGCGCAACTGCTTCCACACCTCCACCACCTGACCTACACCGGATGCTCCCACCGGGTGGCCTTTGGATTTGAGCCCGCCGGAAAGATTGACCGGTTTACTGCCATCGCGGCTGGTCTCGCCATTCTCCGCCATGCGGCCACCCTCACCCGGTTTGAAGAAGCCCAGGTCCTCGGTGGCAATGATCTCGGCGATGGTGAAGCAATCGTGCACTTCGGCGAAGTCAATATCTGCCGCGGTGACACCGGCCATTTTGTAAGCCTGTTCGGCTGCCAGGCGCGCGGAAAGGAGACTGGTGAGTGAATCGCGGTCATGCAAAGCGCCATCGCTCGCCTGCCCCGTGCCGGCTACATATACCGGGTTGTCCGAATACTGCCTGGCAAGTTCCTCGCTGACCAGCAGCACAACAGCTGCCCCGTCTGATACCGGAGAGCAGTCATACAAGCGCATCGGCCACGCCACGATCGGGTTGGCTTTGTCATCATGCATAAAGGCCATCTCATCCGCCCACTCCGGGATCGGCAGGCCTTTTTTCGCCGCGCTGGCTTTACGCGCTTCCATCAATGTGGAGATCCTGGCGCCAAATTGTGCCTTCTCATTTAGTGAGCCATGTTCGTGATTCTTGATCCCCACCTTCATAAATGTTTCCGGTGTAGCCCCATACTTATCCATATAGGCGGTTGCCATCGAGGCGTAAAAACCGGGAAATGTAAAACCCGCGGGTACTTCATATTGCATATCAGCCGCGGTTGCCAGGGTGTCGGTCACTTTTTCGGTGGGCAGGTCGGTCATTTTTTCCACGCCAGCTACCAGTACTACATCGTATAAACCTGAGGCCACGGCAATAATCCCCTCGCGCAAGGCTACCCCGGCACTGGCACAGGCATCCTCGATGCGGGTTGCCGGTATTGGATTCAAGCCGGTCCAACTGGCCAGGATCGGTGCCAGGTGGCCCTGTCCCTCGAACAGGTCACTGCTGAAGTTGCCCATATAAAAGGCTTCGATCTTCCTAGGATCAATCCCCTTGTCCACCGTTCCAAGCATTTCCACAAAAGCTTCCACAAAAAGATCGCGCGAAGTTATGCCTTTGAATGCCCCAAACTTGCTCATCCCCGCGCCGATCAGCGCAACACCTCGTCCCAGTTTTCCCATATGGAATGTATTCCTCTCTACACTTTAAGATAAAGCCGGGCTTTACTCACATCCGCCGGGGCGGGTTCACCCGGGTTGCCGAAGCCCATTTTCAAAGTATCCCCTTCGATTGCGAAACGTCCGTCAAATTTGCCCAGCAAACCGAAGTTGTGTTTGTCCTGGTCCATGTGGATCAGATCACCCTCAATTGTGTAAGTACCCGATGAGGTGACTCCCATGGCGGAGTATTCTGACTCAAAAGTGCCATCCTCCTTGAAGAGGAAGACCAACCCGGCATACGCCTGTCCTTCCGGCTGCTGCCATTTTCCGATCAGTGGATTCATCGACCCTCCTTTGCTAAAATCGCGGTACGATGCCCAGCCGCGTCACTTCATCCTTCAATTGATCCCTGAAGTCCGGATGGGCGATGTTGATCAGGGCTTTTGCCCGGTCGCGCAGGCACAACCCCTTCAGGTCGGCAATACCGAATTCAGTGACCACGGTGTCAACATCATGACTGGGCACGGTTACTTCGGCTCCGGGCGAGAGAGTTGGTACGATGGTGGAAATCTCGTTGTTCCTGGCAGAAGAACGTAAAGCGATGATGCCGCGCCCGCCGGGGGAAAGCTGCGCCCCACGATGGGTATCCAGTTGCCCGCCCGTGCCGGAGAAATGCCTGTGCCCGATGGATTGCGAACAAACCTGTCCCATCACATCCACCTGCAGCGCAGTATTGATGCTGATCATCTTGTAATTGCGTCCGATCACGTAAGGATCATTGGTGATGCGTCCCTGCTGGAACTCGACCGCGAGGTTGTTGTGCACGAAATCATAGAGTTTTTTCGTACCCAAGGCAAACGCCCCCACCATCTTGCCCTTCCATTGCGTCTTGCGGCGGTTGGTGATCACCCCCGCGTTGTACAGGTCCACCATGCCGTCGGTGAACATCTCGGTGTGGATGCCGAGATCCTTCCTGTCCATGATGAATGCGGTGATGGCGTTGGGAATGCCGCCGATACCGAGTTGCAGCGTTGAGCCATCCTCGATCAGTTCAGCAATATAGCCGCCAATGGCTTCCTCCGCCACGCTGGGCGGGACCACGGGTAATTCAGGCAGCGGCACATGATTCTCGACCACGTAATCGACTTCAGATATGTGAAGCTGGGTATCTCCCAACGTCCACGGCAGGTTCTCATTGATTTCCAGGATGACCAGGTCAGCCGCTTCGATCAACTGTTTTTCGATGACAAGCCCCAGCGAGAGGGACATGTAACCGCGTTCATCCGGAGGAGTGGCTGTTCCGAAGAACACGTTCACCCGGTTCCCGGCGGCGTACAGTTTTTTGGTCGCAGCCTGGTGCAAGTTATTGGGAATGTAAGACTCGCGTCCCTGGTCATGCACCTTGCGGTCGGCAGCGCCGTAGAACCAGTTTTCCACAAAGAAATGGCCTTCCATGCCCGGGTCCAGCACAAAGCTATACGAACCCAATGGCAGGCAGACCCATACGTGCACATCCTCCAGGCGGTCACGGTGGTTGCCCAACTCAGCCATCAAACCGGGAGGTTCAGAGGCTGCCATCGCCAGCCCCAGGGTCTGGCGGGATTGCAGCTTGCCCACCGCCTCAGGGATCGTGATCAGTTTTTGCCGATACAGGTCTTTGGGGTTCATAATGACCTAGGGCATGATGAACGCGGAGCCGGCCTGGTTGTAACCAACACCGGATCCAACAAACAGCACCAGATCGCCGGAATGCACCTTGCCCTGCTGCATGGCATCATCAAACGCCATGGGCAGACAGGCCGAACCGGTGTAGCCGAAGCGGTCCATCACATAATGCGCCTTTTCGAACGGCAGTCCCAGCGTTTCCTGCACCAGCTTGATGCTGCCCAGGCGCACCTGGGTGTAGATGACCAAATCGGCATCTTTCAGGTCAAAATTACCGTTCTTTGCCAGTTCGCGCATCCGCGCCGGCCAGCCTTCGTGATTCACTTCCGGCGGAAAAGGCGTGACGAGCTTGACTTTGGTGCGCCCGGCTTTTACGCTCTCTTCTGTGGCTGGTTCATAGGTCCCGCCGGAGTAGATGCCCCAGTGTTTGTGATAGGAACCATCCGCGAAGAATGTGGAAGAGACGAACCCGGGCTTATCGCTGCCGGTCAGGATGGCTGCTCCCGCGCCATCTCCATAGAAGAAGGACATCACGTCGTTCTCCCAATCGGCGAGTTTATGCATCATGTATGACCCGATAACGAGCACGTACTTCAAGTTCTGGTTGGCCGCGATCAGTCCGGCTGCCAGGTTGAGACCGGTCGGGAAGGAAGCGCAGGCGCAGCCCACATCAAATGTACCGGCGTTCTTTGCACCCAGCTTATGCTGCGCGACGACTGAGGTCGCCGGGGTGATGTAATCCGGGCTATCCGTACCCAGGATGATCAGATCGATGTCTTCCGGTTTTAAACCGGCGTTCGCGATGGCTTTCTTGCCGGCTTCGGCTGCCAGGTCTGAAGTCGCCCAGTCATCCGGCGCGTAAAAACGCGTCTTGATCCCCGAGGAAAGCTCGAACTTGTCGATCACCTCGCCGAAACGTTCACGCATCACTGCATTGGAACGCTCGATCTCCGGCAGGTAAGCCCCGGTGGAGATAATGGTTGCATAACGATTCATAATTCTTCCTCCCTTTTACTCACTATGTACCCAGAACGATCCCGCCGTCTACGCTGATGGTTGTGCCATGAACATAAGCACCCTCATCCGAGGCAAGCCACAGGTACGTATTGGCGATGTCTTCCGGTTCGCCCAAACGGCCCAGTGGGGTCTTGGCGCGCATTCCGGCCAGCACTTCCTCGGGCATTTTCGCGACCATTTCAGTCATGATGAAACCAGGGGCGACCGCGTTCACGCGAATGTTGTAACGCCCCAGTTCGCGTGCCCAAACTTTGGTCATACCGATCACCGCCGCTTTGGTAGCCACGTAATTGGTCTGCCCGAAATTACCATACAAACCGACCACGGAGGAGGCGTTGAGGATCACGCCGCTGTTCTGTTTGATCATGTAAGGGGCAACTGCCTGTGTGCAATTGAATACACCCTTCAGGTTGACAGAGATCACCAGGTCAAAGGCTTCTTCTGACATCTGCTTGACCAGTTCACCGTCTTTCATTTTTACGAACTGTGCATCGCGGGTGATGCCGGCGTTGTTGACCAGCACGTCCACCCTGCCAAACCGGGCAACCACATCGTCCACCCACTGTTGCACCTCGGTACGGTTGGTGACGTCAACTTTGTAGAAGAGCGCGTCCGGACCCAGCGTTTTGACAACCTCGTTTCCAAGCGCATCCGAGACGTCGCAAATGACCACCTTTGCCCCTTCGCGCGCAAACACCTGGGCAGTGGCCTTGCCGATTCCAGCGGCACCACCTGTGATCAGTGCTACCTTTCCCTGTAATCGCATTCATTCCTCCTGAAAATTACAAAAATGGATCAAAACCAATCGACATAGGGCTCTAAAGTCCTATATGCTAATATCCTACAATAGTAAGGTTACAAATCGGTTACAAATTTGGAATAAAAAAGCAGATCCTTTCAGATCTGCAGTTTTCCCTTGGGCAGGATGGTGAACCAGCCAAGCAGATTTCCGATCAACGCTCCACGATATTCCTGATCTCAGGTGTCACCCACAACGCCGCGTTGGTGGTATCCACAAAAAAATCACACAGCAGCAACTGCGGCTGGTAGTTCTTCACCGCCATGGGGGGTTGTTCCTTAAAGTAACGGTTGCGCAGGTAATACGGGTCATACTTCTTGCGGTAATCAATGTCCCTGCGCCATTTGCGTTTGAGGCGCACCGGATCATCCGTTATATACACCACCTTGATTCCCACCAATTCAGCCATCTCCGGCAGAAGGAATGGTGAGTTGCCTTCAATGAAGATCACATCGGCGGGTTCCACGGTTACCGGTTTACCATCCGGTTTGAGGTTTCCCTGCAGATCATGACTCGAGGTGGCATAGATGAAGTCATAGCGCGGTGTCTGGATGGTTTTTCCCGCCAGGATGTCACGGATGCAGGTTTTCAGCAATTCGAAGTGAAGCGCACGCGCACCGAACGAACCGATGTTGCGCTCCTCGCGGTAATCGCGGTCAAGCAGGAAATTATCCAGTTCGATCGCCGCAATGCGCTGGTTTTTCTCGGCAAATCGCTCGCGCAGCCGGTCAACGATCTCGGTCTTGCCGGCAGCTGTCGGACCGGCAATTCCCATCAGGATCGGTGTGCCCTTTTGTTCTATCAGTTTGAGCACACAATCGATGAA
>CAYWVP010000017.1:4087-18138 GCA_964461605.1 uncultured Anaerolinea sp. | reverse complement strand
CTCAAAACATGCCGGATCTGATCATCCTTGACGTCGTCATGCCAAAACTTGACGGTATCACTGTCATGCAGCGGGTTCGCCAATTCTCCAATGTTCCCATCATTCTCCTCACCGCTTTAGGTGAAGAACAGGACCGCGTTAAAGGCTTGAACATTGGAGCAGATGATTACGTGGTGAAACCTTTTTCAGCCACAGAACTGATCGCCAGGGTGCGGGCAGTACTGCGCCGCAGCCAGGATCAAGTCGAAGGTACCAAATCAAAAGTTTTCACGCACGGAGATCTCAAGATCGACATCGCCAAAGCCGAGGTATGGAAAGGGGACCATCAGATCTATCTTTCGGCGACCGAATATAAGCTATTGATCCATTTTGCCCACAATCTGGGTAAGGTGTTGAGCGCTGAAGAGTTGTTGCAAACCACCTGGGGACAGGGTTACAAAGACGAGAAAGAGATCCTCTGGGTCAGTATCGCCAGGTTAAGGCAAAAGCTGGAAGACAACCCGCACGATCCGGTTCACATCGTTACCCGTACCGGTATGGGCTACCAGATGCCCACCTTAGAGGAAACCCGAACTTAATTAAATGCTATAATTTTTCTGTTATAAGATCGAAAGAAAGAGGAGCCGTTAACATGGATATTGATGATTTTTCCACCAAGGCAGTCGAACTGGGTGCCAAATTACGAGAGGAGCGCGAGCTTAGCGAAATATCCATTGCCAGGGCAGCGGCGCAGTTGGGTGTTTCACCTGAAATGATCACCAGCATGGAAAATGGAGAGAACGCCCCCAGCCTGCCGGAGCTTGAATTGTTGGCTAATTTATTCCGCGTCCCGTTGCAAAAATTACTGGGGCTAGTGGAGGAAAAAGAACCTGCTGTCAGGCTCGCACAGGAAAAAAGACCTGCATTCATCCTGCTTAGAACCCGAATAATCGCTGCAACCCTTAAACAAGCGCGCATTAATGCCCCCCTTACCATCGAGGAAATGGCACAAAGAATTAATTTTCCTGTTAGCACACTTGAGGAATTCGAATCCGGAACATTACCCATTCCGCAACCAGTGCTTGAAAAAGCATGTGGTGAATTGGGGATATCAATCGACACATTGTTATCCCCGCTGACCCCTAAACCAAGAACTGAAGTGGCGGAAACCACTCCTACCAGCCTCCCTTCCGAATTGAACGAGTTCGTTTCAAATCCGGCGAACCTGCCATATCTAAATCTAGCCAAAAAACTCAGTGGAATGGAAGCCGCCAGGCTGCGTGAGATCGCTGAAAGCCTTCTAGAGATAACCTACTAAACTCATGAGCGAAGAAATTGAACAGATCAAGCAACAGGCGATAAAGGCCTACAACTCCAAGCATTTTGAGGATGCCGTCCAGGGATTTCAAACCTGCCTGACCTACTTTGAGGGAATTGGGGATGAATTGGCGATTGCAGAAGCACACAACAACCTCAGTGTGACGCACCTCGCCATGAAACAGGCTCAATTGGCTTATGATGAAGTCAAGGGAACGGATGAGGTTTTTGCCCGATTTGGAGACCGCAAACGGCATGGCATGGCAGTTGCCAACTCTGCGGCTGCGCTGGAAGCACTGGGCAAGAAAGAGGAAGCACTCGCGCTATATGAGCAGGTGCTGGATATCTTTAAAGAGATCGGTGAAAAAGAAATGCGCACGAGCATTTTACGCCGCGTCTCAGATCTTCAGTTAAAAACCAAACGAGGTTACCAGGCAATCGCTTCCATGGAAGCCGCTTACGATCAGAAGGAGCAGCCCAAACTGAAAGACTCCTTCTTTAAGAGAATTCTCACCGCAATACGCAAGAAACTGATCGGGTAAATGTTCCCCTCACATCCTCAGGTGACGATACGCCAGGCTGCCAGCCAGGATATCGCTTCAATCACCAGGTTCATGGACCAGGCGGTACTGGTTCATCGCAACCTTGATTGGCAGCCCTTGATGGAATGGGTAACAAGAGAACCCTTCCTATTACAATTTGAAGGTCAAAAACTAACAGCTCTGTTCTCCTGCGCTGCGGATCCACCGGGGACATCCTGGATCCACGCCTTTGCCATGGATCACTGGTCATCTGATATGGAAAAAACCTGGCGCTCACTACTCGAACCCTCCCTTGCCATATTGCGTCAGGAAAAGAGCAGTCTATTTACAGTGGCTTTGCACGATTGGTACAGAAATTTGCTGAATGCCACCGGTTTTTCTATTATCCAGAAGATCGTTGTACTAAATTGGAACCAATCACTTCCGGAAACACTTCCGATACCGGGTAATTTGATCATTCGCCCCATGCTTCAGTCAGACGTGCACGCAGTCGTTTCCGTTGATCACCGGGCATTTGACCCGGTGTGGACGATTTCCCGATCCTCCATGGAATGCGCCTTTTTATCAGCTGCACACGCCAGCGTCGCAGAAATGGATGACACGATTATCGGTTATGAACTATCCACAGCCAGTCATCTCTCTGCTCACCTCACCCGGCTTGCGGTACACCCGGATTATAAACATGCCAATATCGGGTATACACTCACCAGGTTGATGCTGGAGTATTTCCATCAGTTACACATCAATCAGGTTACGGTAAACACGCAACAGGACAATTCAGCTTCAATTGGACTCTACAAAAAACTTGGGTTCTCATTAACAGAGGAATCATTTCCCATATACTGGCGGGAAATCACGGGTTAATATCTGGACAATATTTGTCTTATATGAGAAAATAACATACATATTTCGGAGGTGCCATGCGCAGACGTGTAATAGCAAAAAAGAGAACAACGCAACAAAGGAATAAGGGGAATACTACCGCCCTATTGATCGTAGCTGCCTTAGTGGTCGTGGTTGTGGGAATCATAATCGCTACCCAATTTAAACCGGTTGGTGAGATTGCGACAACAGACCGGGTTTACAATGTGGAATTGAACGGATTGACAATGGGCAGCCCTGATGCTCCGGTCAAAGTGGTTGAATTCGCTGATTTTCAATGTCCAGCCTGCGTGAATTACTGGAATGTCCTCGAGCCCACCATAATTCAGCAATATGTGGAAACCGGAAAGGTGCAGTATACGTATTCACCTTTTTCCTTCCTGGGCAGGGGTCAAACCTGGGATGAATCCAAAAAAGCCGCGGAAGCAGCTTATTGCGCCAACGACCAGCAAAAATTCTGGCTATACCGGGACACTATCTTATCCAATCACAATGGAGAGAACCTGGGCGCTTATTCAAAAGACCGTCTGACAGCCTTCGCCAAAACCATCGGCTTGGAAATGGACGATTTCAATGCCTGCATGAATAATGGAAAATATACCCAGGCAGTGGAAGATGCCAATAACTTTGCCGCCAGCCAGGGAGCATCATATACACCATCATTCCTGATCGATGGTCAGATCGTCAATGCGAATGAACTGGTCCAGGCAATCGAAAACAGCCTCGCAAAGTAAAGCATTAAAATAAAGAGATAAAAAGACCCCGTTCATACCGGGGTCTATTTGATTAGACTAAGCAGGAAAACGATCAGAGGTGCGATCAGCAATGCGGGCAGAAAATTTCCCGTCCTGATCTTTTTTATCTCCAGGATACTGCTGATAGCCAACCCTGCCAGGATCACTCCACCCGTCGCGCTGAGTTCATTCATCATCGCGGGTGTGGCGACCTTTTGCACCTGTTGTGCGAGAAGCGTGATAATGCCCTGGTACAGGAATACCGGGAAAGCAGAAAATAGGACACCCGCTCCCAGCGTTGAAGCAAAAGCCATGGCTGTGAATCCATCCAACACTGATTTGATCAGCAGTGTGTTGAAATCCCCGCTCAATCCATCTTGAATGGAACCCAGTATCGCCATTGGGCCAATAACAAATAACAGGGTGGACGTGAGAAAGCCTTTGATGAACCTGGCTGAACCGTCTGTACCCCCATTACCCTTGTTCACCTTTGCTTCCAACCTCACCCCTAACCAGGATAAACCTTCTTCAATGCGCCACCATTCACCCAAAAGAATGCCGATCACCACGCTTCCCAGAACGATCAAAGCATTGTCAGTCTCCAGGAACAGTGAAATCGCATAAGCCAGTGTAAATAAGCCCAGTCCGCTTACGACGGTCTGCTTCAAGTGGTCGTTTAACTTTGAGCCGAGCACCAAGCCAATCAGACCACCTAAGATAATACTGAAAAAATTGACGATCGTCCCGATCACTCAGTTTTATCCTTCGCCATTGTGGGTGTGGTTCGCGCTTGCGTTTGGATCTGTTCAAGTTCCATGACAAAGAAAAGTGAAGACAAGCGGTTTAAATAGCGCAGCACCTGTAGATTTTGCAGGTCACCGCGATCAACCAGCTCGGCAACACGGCGTTCCGCGCGCCGGGTAATCGTTCGTGCCATGGCCAATGCTGCGCTGGCAGTTGTCTCGCCCGGTACAATAAAACCACTGGGAACATCAACGGTCATCGATATCCGGTCGATCAGGGTCTCGAGATCGGCAACTGTTTCTTCGGTGATCCTGCCAAATTTACCGGCGTTCTCAGGTGAAGAAGCCACTTCTGCCATCAATTGATACAGCTTGCGTTGGAGGGCTACGATGCGCTCACTCATCTCCACATTCTGCTGAAGGCTGCGTGCCAGGCCTAACACCGCAGACAATTCGTCCAGGGTACCCAGTGCTTCCATGCGCAGATCAAACTTTTCCACTCTGCCATCACCAAGGATGCCGGTCTTCCCATCATCACCTGTGCGTGTATAGAATTTTTTCATGGCTGCCTTCCATCCTTCAGATAAAGATATGGGTACGCATCTTCCTGGAAACAATCCTTTAAAATCTCATCCCAAATGAACTCGCCTGATCCAGTGATCAAGCTAAGGCTCACATCCACACCTTCGAGGGCATGTCTTGTGGGCTGATCCGGATAATGTTGTTCCGCGAGTAACAACTCCAGTATTACCCTGGCCCTTACCTGGTATCCGTACGAGGCATCCAGACTGCCGTATCTTTGAATTTCCTCCACCAGGTTACCCCACTGGTTCAGCCTTATGGGGATTTCTTTGGATACTTTCTTCTCCCAGGCTGTACGTCTCGTGTCGATCAACCGTAATATCCCGTCAATAATCAACGCCAATTGTTTGTCTTCTACTACACTCAGACGCTTCATCGCGAGCAACAGGTTTCCGGGGGTTAAAGGCAGATCGAGTCCTCTGATGCGCCACAATATAACCTCTGAAGACAGGTATTCTTCAAGTTCACCAGCAGACAGGGTTACAAATCTCCGGTCTTCGTCACTCCCCTTGTAGGTCATTTAATCCCCTGTTGTTGTCGTTTCGGGTGCACTGGTTTGCTGGTTGTATGAAGTGGTCAGGAACCACTTCGTGATGGTGACCAGTCTGTCACTTGTGTCAAAGAGCGGTCCCATCGTGACGCCCTGTATCTGGCTGGACACGCCGTAGTTATAAACCGGGTAATAAAGCGGGAGAGCCGGAAGTTCATCAGCAAATACCGCCTGGAAGTTGTGGTACAAACGCATACGCTCTGCCAGGTCTGTTGTCACCCGTGCCTGTTCGATCGAATCACTCGCCAAACGGTTATTCCACTGTGAATAATTCTGTCCGCTTTCAGCCTGACCGAGGTCCCAGAACGGGTAAGGATCAGGGTCCGGAGTTTGGCTGAGGTTGAGGTCGACCAGCGCTGCTTCATAAGAACGCGGATCCAGTTTTTCGGAGACAAATACATCCGGTGGCACCGCTTCCAACTCCACTTTTACGCCGATCGCTTCCCAATCTTCAGCGATCATCTGGGCAATGCTCTGGTGCAGGTCATCATCTGGATAGGAAAACACGAAGGATAATTCAACCTCCTCCTTCTTCCTGACCGTTTCGGTTTCACCACTTATGACGTACCCGGCATTCTTTAATAGATCAGCGGCTTGCGCTGGATCATAATTCACTGCTGGAACCTGGTCATTGTAAGCCCATGTTCCGGGCAGGATCACGCTGTTGGCCTCGATTGCCTGACCCTTCAACAAAGTGTTGATGATGCTCCTGCGGTTGATTCCCATCATCAAGGCGCGGCGTACATCAGCCTCCTGGAAGAATGGAGCACCCACTTCATCCAGATTAAGGAGCACCAGGCTGATGCGCGGTAAACGTCCCGTGTTAATGTTGAGATCTTTATCCAGCAGGGCTTCTGGTAGTAATTCCGTGGCCACTTCGCTGATCCCTTGCACAAGACCTTCCTGGTAAGCCCGGAAAGCACTTTGCGCATCCGGATAATACCGGAAGATTAGATCCTGCAAATATGGCTGATCACCCGCGTATTTCGGGAAGGCTTTTAGCTTGATCCCGGCAATTTTCGATTCTTCTATGATCAATTCGCCAAACTGATAAGGACCGCTACCGATAGGCTGCAGGTTCAATGGAGATTCAGCGATCTGATCGATCGTCATCCCGTCAAAAAGGTGCTGTGGGAGCACTCCAAAAGCCAGGTAATCCATGAATGGGGCGTAAGCTTCGGGAAGTTTTAATTGCATGTGCACGTCGTCAAAGATATAAACTTCAACTGAATTCCATAATTGGCGCACATCCTTAGAGATAAACCCCTTGCCGTTCCGGATCAACTCGATCGTGAACAGGATATCCCTGGTCGACAGATCTTCACCATCATGCCAGACCAGGTCCGGTTTGAGGGTGATATTGTAAAGGATTCCGTCCTGGCTAACACCGATCTGCTCTGCCAGGTCCGGTTGAGCGATTCCCCGTGAATCAAACTTGACCAGTCCGGAGAAGATCAACCTGCCAATGTCGCGGTCAACACTGTTTGTGTCATCCAGTAGTGGATTTAATCGCTGCAGGTCACCGATCAGCGCTTCGGTATAAACTCCACCCTGGGATGGTTGAGGAGTCGCCACCTCTCCCAATCCCCCCCTTTTTTCCAGAATTAATAAAGTGCCCACCACGAGACCAGTGAGGAACAGGATGAGAAGTTGCCATCTGTATTTTTTCATAGGTTATATTAAAATGCGGCTTCCCTTCTTCAAGGTTAGCCGCCTCGAATTGTCGGGTTCGGGATGATCCGTGGTTTCCCGAATTACCCTTCCATTAAAACAGCTGTAACGGTAAGGATAAAGAATACAGCACTTAAAATGATCGTAATCCAGAAGAGGGTTTTCTCAATACCACGCCGCGCGGTAAATACACCGCCACTGTCTGATCCAGTTAAACCGCCCATTCCAATTCCCTTGTTCTGCAGCACAACGCTGACGATCAGTGCGACAGACGTTATAATTAAGGCGATGTCAATATACAGTTCCACGTTAATCCTCCTGAAATTTAAACAACAGCAGAGATTATACCGTTCATAACCGAAAATAGTCAACCTAATGGAAGAAATCATCTGTAACCTTCATGTTCACACCCATTATTCCGATGGTTCGGGGGATTACACCCGCATCGCCGATGAAGCGTTCCAATCCGGTGTGGATGTGGTCATCATCACCGACCACAATGTATGGGTGAAGGGTTTGGAACGTTATGTTGAAAAAGAGGATCGACGGGTCCTGTTATTAACCGGTGAGGAAGTACATGATCAGGCTCGCATGCCGCAAAAAAGTCACATGCTGGTGATCGGCTGCGAAAACGAAGTATCACCATTTGCTTATGATCCGCAAACATTGATCGATAAGATCAATGAACACCATGGGCTATCCTTTCTCGCCCATCCATATGAATACGCGCTGCCGCTTTTTCACGAGACTGACATCACCTGGGAAGACTGGTTCGTTGAGGGATTTACCGGTCTCGAGTTGTGGAATGGTTTCAGTGAATTCAAGACGGTTGTGCACAACCTTCCCCAGGCGATCTACCATGCATTTCAACCCGAGCGCATTCCCCATCAACCCCTCCCCCAAATGCTGGAAAAATGGGATGAATTACTGTCTTCCGGTCGCAAGGTCGTCGCGGTCGCCGGTTCTGATTCCCATGCACTCGATTACCGCGCTGGTTTCTTCCACAAGACCATTTTTCCGTACCACTATCACTTTTCAACAATCAACAATCACCTGTCGCTGCCAGGACCGCTTACAGGCGACATCAACACCGATAAAGCTATGATCTACCAGGCATTACGTAAAGGCTCGTCATTCATCGGGTTCGACCTCCCTGCAACAACGCGAGGTTTTTCTTTCACCGCTGAGAATGGTGAAAATATGGTCGGCATGGGAGAAGAACTTGAACTCAATCCAGGCGCTACGCTGCGTATCAAACTGCCCCATAAGGCTGAGCTTAAACTCATCCGTGACGGCGTCCCCCTGATCGAAAACTCCAGCAATGATCACCTTGTCAAGGTGATTGATGAGCCCGGCGCGTATCGCGTCGAAGCCTACATCGATTACCTCGGTACACGGCGCGGTTGGATCTTCAGCAATCCGATCTACATCCGAAAAATGCGCAGGCCATCCCTCAGTGATTGACAATCGACAGGTAGACCATCGGTGATTCACGGTCAGCGATCAGGTGTTCGTGCCCATGGACAGTCGTCTGCAGGGCTCTTTCTCCCGGGCAAACTGCATCCCAAATATCACTGCGGTTGGATATAATTGTTTAAAATGAATCAACTGGACCGACTTGAGAAGCGCTTTCGCACTCTGTTTGAAACGAGTGCAACGATACTGCCGTGGAATGACCCGAATGACAGAATCGTTCATCAATTGTGTGTGGCCATCCAGGACCTCTTCATGGGAAATGCGCCGCGCGATCAGTTGATCGCGCCTGTCTTCCAGGTCAATCTCAATCCCCTCACGCTGCGACGCTGGCAGCAACAACCCGACTGGGAAAGGATTCTGTCTGACCTGCTGGTTTCCACCGCATCTGAATTCGGGATCAGTTTTCACACCACCCCATCGGTAAACCTGACCGCTGATGCGATGTTACTGCCCGAAGAGGTCTTCATAGACCTTAAAGAAACCCCCAGGTCACCCGCGGCAGAAACCGGTGTCATTTCCCTTGGTCCGGATGGCAACCCTGGCGTTGGAGAATTGCAGACGGTTACAACACCACTGTTGATTTTACAGGATGAAAAAACCATCAGATTAAGCAGGAACGTAATCAACCTCGGTAGGAAGAGCTCCAATCACATCGTGATCAGTGACCTTCGCGTTTCGCGTAATCATGCGCAAATCCGCAAAGTAAAGGATGATTATGTGATATTCGATGTTGGATCCAGTGGCGGCACATTCATTAATTCCAACCGGGTGGATCAACATACTTTGCGGCCGGGGGATGTGATCTCACTTTCTGGCTACACCATGATTTACACAATTGATCAATCGCCTGTGGAAGAAACGCAGAAAGGCATCACTTCCGAGATTAAAAGTGCAGATTCGGGAGAAGAAGAATAATGGTCGCTGTTCTCATATTTGTCTTGCGGTTATTGATGCTGTTTGTTTTGATTTCATTTTTTGGTTGGGCAATTTACACAATGTGGCGCGATCTGAGATTCCAGACCCAGAGCCTGGTGGCCACGAAGATTCCCTACATTTCCATTTCGCGTGAAAATGAATCTGCCGAAAATAAAATCACCTTCAACCAGCCTGAATTACACATCGGCAGAGATGCAGCCTGTGAAGTCCAGCTTTTAGATGATACGGTCTCCAATCAACATGCCCGTTTATGGTTCCGTAACAAACAATGGTGGATCGAGGATCTGCTCTCTACGAACGGAACTTTCTTGAATGATGAACGACTGGAGACGCCGACGATCCTCATCAGTGGTGATGAGATACGGACTGGCAAGGTCCTTTTGTTTATTGAGATCCAATCACAAACTTAAGCCCGGCAAGGAGAAACGATGAGAGAAAAACCTGTATTGGGAGTGATCGGAGGCTCCGGACTCTATGATTTTCCATCCCTTGAAGGCACGGAGGAATTCAATCCTGAAACACCTTTTGGATACCCGAGCGCGCCGTTAGTGCTTGGCAGACTTAAAGGGAAACCTGTTGCCTTTTTGGCTCGCCATGGCATTGGCCACACGATCTCACCAACCGAGGTGAATTATCGCGCAAATATTTATGCGATGAAGATGCTGGGGGTTGACCGGATCATCGGGGTGAGCGCGTGCGGATCGTTGCGCGAAGATTTCGCACCCGGCAACATCGTCATCCCGGACCAGTTGTTTGATCATACAAACTTGCGCCCGCGAACTTACTTTGGAGAGGGTCTGGTAGTTCATGTCAGCACTGCTGAACCGTTCTGCCCGGAACTATCCACTCTTCTGCATCAATCCGTCTCTGAGTGCGATTGCGTGGTGCACAAAGGCGGGGCAATGATCACCATTGAAGGTCCCCGCTTTTCGACCAAAATTGAATCCAATATTTATCGCGCATGGGGTTTATCACTCATTGGTATGACCACTTCACCTGAGGCTTTTCTGGCTCGCGAAGCTGAGATATGTTACGCAGTGATGGCGCATGTTACGGATTACGATGTGTGGCACATTACTGAAGAACATGTCAGCGTCGAAATGGTGGTGAAAACCCTCTTAAAAAACACAGAATTGGCACAAAGGAGTATCAAAGCGCTGGTTGAAAACCTTCCGGAATCATCCGTATGCAATTGCCACAACGCGTTGGAAAACGCCATCATCACCAACCGTTCTTCAATTAATTTCCAAACCTCCAAAAGACTGGATCTTCTATTACAAAAGTATGTAAAGTGAATCAATTACTGCAGGATAACCGCTCCCCGAGGAATGTGATACAGGCCAGGTTGCTGGTTCTGTCAGTCATTTTTATATTCCTGGGGGCTGTCATCCTGACGTTTGCTACTGCGGTCAGGCTTCACACCTGGCAGGCACCACTACGCTGGCAGCATTGGATCGGTTTTAGCGCCTGGTTGGTCGGGTATGGTACCCTCTTTTTTCAGGCCAACAAACGACTGCCGGACCGCGACCCATACCTGTTGCCGATTTTCTCCCTCCTGAACGGACTGGGATTGCTCATGATCTACCGCCTGGACCCTGTTTACGGGTTCAGGCAGACCATCTGGATGAGCATTGGCTTAATCGGCGTACTGATCGCATTGCGCTTGCCTAACCTGCTCGCCACACTGCGCCGCTACAAATATGTGTGGTTGATCAGCGGCATCCTGTTAACGCTGCTTACATTTATTGTCGGTGTCTACCCGGGTGGTGAAGGACCAGCCTTGTGGCTCAACCTGGGCAGTTTTTACCTGCAACCCTCCGAGGTGCTCAAATTCCTCCTGGTTGTGTTCCTTGCGGCCTACCTGGCAGATTCCTTTCAGGTCCGGTTGAACCTGCTGCAGCTGCTCACGCCTACCCTCGTTTTGATCGGTTTCGCCATTTTGACGCTGGTCGCACAACGCGACCTGGGTACTGCTTCATTATTCATTCTGCTTTATACCGTGGTGATTTACCTGGCATCAGGCAAGCGCCGCATCCTGTTGATCAGTTTCATACTGGTAGTGATCGCGCTTATTGCCGGCTACCTGATATTTGACGTGATCCAACTGCGTGTAGAAGCCTGGTTGAATCCCTGGCTTGATTCGCGCGGCAGGTCCTACCAGATCGTACAATCGCTCATCGCCATTGCCAATGGGGGTATCCTTGGTCGTGGTCTTGGGTTGGGTAGTCCAGGGGTTGTTCCGGTGGCCAATTCTGATTTTATTTTTCCGGCAATCCTGGAAGAATATGGTGTTGCAGGCGGTCTCTTGCTGATCGGAGTTTACGCGATCCTGACTGTTCGTGGCTTCACCATTGCTCTGCACGCTCCCAACCAATACCAGCGATTCCTGGCAGCAGGCTTATCGGCATATTTTGCCGGGCAATCCATCCTCATCATGGGAGGAACGATCCGGCTACTGCCACTCACAGGAGTGACGTTACCCTTCATCTCCTACGGCGGTACTTCACTTGTGGTGTCCCTTGGCGCTGGTTTGTTGCTGCTGCTGATCAGCAACCAGGCGGAGGATCACCACGCCCCCATCGAACGAACCAAACCATATCTGCTGGTGAGTGGTGTGGTACTGGCAGGTTTTAGTGTGATCGCGCTACTGGTTTCCTACTGGGGGTTCATCCGATCAGATCCACTGCTTGCCCGCGCAGACAATCCAAGGCGCGCAATCTCTGACCGTTACGTCTATCGTGGTAACATCCTGGATCGTAATAACACACCGTTGACTGAAAATGTGGGTAAAGCGGGTGAAATGATCCGCGCATTGAACTACCCTGCATTGAGCTCTGTGATCGGCTATAGCAACCCGAATTACGGTCAGGCTGGCATTGAATTCAAACTGGATGGTACCCTGCGTGGTGTTACCAATAATACAGCACTAAAGATCGCAATAACACGTCTTTTATACGGACAGGATCCAGCAGGTTTTGACCTCAGGTTGAGCCTCGATCTCCCTTTGCAGCAGGCATCCGATAGACTCCTCGCTGAACACACCGGTGCAATCGTTGTGATGAACGCCGCCAGCGGTGAGATACTGGCTATGTCCACATCACCCACCTTTGACGCCAACCAGTTGGATGAGCGTTGGTCTGCCTGGATGCAGGATGAATCAGCCCCGCTATTGAACCGCGCGACACAAGCCCTCTACCCGCCGGGAACGACCACTGGCGGTGTGCTCCTTGCCCGCTTTTT
The DNA here is from genome assembly GCA_964461605.1 of uncultured Anaerolinea sp. Lineage (GTDB taxonomy): Bacteria > Chloroflexota > Anaerolineae > Anaerolineales > Anaerolineaceae > UBA6107. The sequence goes on along the minus strand of CAYWVP010000017.1, from coordinate 5,486 downwards.
ATCCCAGTACACCCCTTCCGCAACCCTCCCGACGTACGATTGGAATACTGATCCGGATAGCGCGAATTATTGTGCCCTGGATCCCGGTGAAGAAAACACCTGGGGTGAATTGGTTTCTTCCGGCTGCATCAAAGCATTAGCCACACTCAACCGTTCCTCAACACTTTCAGATACACTCGACCTTTACACCGAATCAGGTTTATTCAAACCCCAGGAATTACCGCTAGAGGTGAGCCAGGCTGTCCTTGTTGAGGACATCAAGAGTTATACTGAACTCTACTCGGGTGAAGCCGGGATCCTCGTTTCTCCTGTACAGGTAGCTGTTGCAGCGTCCACGTTATCCAATAATGGCAGGGTGGTAACACCCCAGATCGCCATGGCTTACAAGAATCCCTTAAATGACTGGTCTCTCATCGACATTGGTGCAGAGCCTGCGGAAATACCCGATTTTGAAGCCGGAATGGCAGTCGACTTGCTCACCGGAGGCAATTTTCCGGGTTGGGAATTATCCTCCTTCGCTACGCATGAAGAAGCGAGGATTGCCTGGTATGTCGCGGGAACCCCGGCAGATTGGTTGGGAACACCGGTCACCCTGGTGATCGCCCTTGAGGACGGCTCCCCGCTTGATGCGCGTCGTATCGGACGCGAATTGTTCCTGGAAGCAACCGCCTCCCTGGAGTGATAAAAAAGACTGGCTTTCGCCAGTCTTTTTTCAAAATTATTGTGTAATGCGCAGGAAATGCCGCTTACCCACCTGGAGCACACCATCGCTAGTCAGGGTCGCTGCGGGATCCTCGATCACTGCTCCCTCAAATCGCACGCCCTTTTGCTCAATCAACCGCCTGGCTTCACTCTTGCTTTTTGCCAGCCCCGCAGTAAGCAATACATCCACTATCGAACTGCCCGGTGTGTTCTTGAAGACAGGGATATCCTCCGGCACGCTCCCCTTTTGAAAAGTGTCAACAAACAATTTCTCAGCGCGGTCAGACTCTTCTTCTCCGTAAAAGGCTGCTGCAATTTCCCTCGCCAGGCGCATTTTGGCATCACGCGGATGCAGACTGCCGGATTTGACACCGTTTTCAATCTCGCTGATCTCAGGCGGCGTCAGGCGTGTGGTCAGTCGGTAGTAAACGCCCATCGCAAAATCGGGGATGCTCATCACCTTGCCGTACATATCACCGGCATCCGTGCTGATCGGCACGTGATTACCCAGCGATTTGCTCATTTTCACCAGGCCGTCCGTTCCGGGCAATATTCCCAGGATGATGGCAATGTTGGGCTGCATGCCCATGAATTCCATGATCTTCCTGGATGCGGTCATGATGTTGAACAGTTGGTCCGTGCCGCCCACCTGTACATCCGTCTTGAGCGAGAACGCGTCATATCCCTGCATCAGTGA
>CAYWVP010000017.1:0-3987 GCA_964461605.1 uncultured Anaerolinea sp. | reverse complement strand
CCGATCAAAGAAGTGTAATTACCGATCACGAAAGTCACATCATGTCCCAATTCCTGGAACTGGCGCAGCTTACGCATGGGGACTGTGTGACCAAGATGGAGATCAGCTTTCGTTGGGTCAAAGCCGCAATAAACACGCAGCACCCTTCCTTCTTTCTGGCAAGCTTGCAAACGCGCTCGCAGTTCTTCTGCCATCTTGATCTTCAGGGTTTCATCGCCATATTCGGTACCCTGCATCAGGTATTCAACCTGTTCGTTGATGTTCATTGCGACCTCCTTTTTTATAGTTTGAATGCCATCGATTATACCAGTGTGCTGTGCCCTTAACGTTCCTTATTATTTTAGTTAATGGCGCATTTTTACTTACACTAATGGCTACGCGCAACACCATATGGGCTTTTTCTGTCATGCTATAATATTTTTTATTAGCTATGGAAAAGCCGGTGCTTGTTCTCAACTCCAATTATGAACCGATCAATGTGTGCGGATACCAGCGCGCCATCGGCCTGATGTTGACCCGCAAAGCCACCCTGATCATGAATGGACGCGGTGTACTACACAGCGCCAATAATTCCTTCCCCATTCCCTCGGTGATCAGACTCTCACACATGGTCATCCGACCTCGTCAAAAAGTAGCACTGTCAAGGCGCGAGGTCTTCCGTCGCGATCATTTCACCTGCCAGTACTGCGGTAAAAGCACACCCAACCTGACAGTTGACCACGTGATTCCTAAGCACCTGGGTGGCGCACACGAGTGGAAGAACCTGGTCACTGCCTGTTATTCCTGCAATCACCTCAAGGGAGGTCGGGGGCTTTCTGAAACGGGTATGACCCTGCTCCATCAACCGAAAGAACCTCCCAGTTCAGCCGGTTACATTTTTGCCCGCTACCTGACAGAGAATAATGAGTGGGTTGATTTCCTGGAAGGCTGGTAAAAAACTCACACGGACAACATGTCTTTTGCCAGCATGACTTGCCCGTTGAAGTGTTTCGCTGCCTCATCCAGCATTACTTTTTCATCCTTGCGGCTGTCGTAGTGGATGAGTACAAGTTTTTTCACCCCTGTTTCGTGGGCGATCATCCCTGCCTGTTCCGGTGAAGTATGCCCCTTCCCGGGTCCGGCTGATTCCATCAAAAGCACGTCCGCCCTGGCTGCCAATGTGAACAGGTTGTCGCAGGGTTCGGTATCACAGGAGTAAGTGATCACTCTTTCATCAGTTAATTCAACCCGCAACCCGATCGTGGGTACAAGGTGTTTAACCGGCAGCGCGTCTATCCGGCAGCCGTAACCTGTGATGAAACCCGCTGCGCCATCATCCGGGATCACATTGAAATGCACCGGGAACATGCCAGCCCAATTCTCCCAGCTGAAGAGCTCGAGGAGCTGCCTGGCTTTATCGAGGGTCACCTGCAACCCGTGTATCGTCAACGGGTCAGATCGTTTCTCCAACCACATATCCATGATCAAAAGCGGCAGGCTGCCGACGTGGTCCGCGTGAAAATGTGTTAGAACCAGGTCGGTCACCGCCAGGATGGATGTACCCGCCTCCACAAGTTTGGATACAGGGTTGTTCCCGCAATCGACCATGACCACTTTTTCCGCGCTCTCAATAAGCAGATGGGTATTCTCCTGGCCGGGTTTTGGAACTGCATTGGCTGAACCTAAAATGAGAAAACGACTCATTTTCTACCTCCGGTGAACACAACCGCAGAAAAGCAGCAACAAATCAACTGATCGGTGCTGGCTTACGCTTGGGTCGATTTGGGTTTGATCTTATGCCGCACGAAAAGCGCGATGCTCGCTGCTGCAAAAACGATCACCATCAAAGCCTGGTTGCTGTTGATTCCGGCAATGGGTGAGTTGACAATACGAATGAATTCCAACAGGAACCGGCCGACCGCGTAAATGATCATGTAAATAAAGAATACATCACCCGGTTTGAGTTTGTCTTTGAACCTCCGGGCGACCCAGAGCAGCAGCGCCATGTTCAAGAGGTTCCAGATAAACTCGTATAAAAATGTCGGGTGGTAACGTTCCACATCCAAATACCCTGGCAGGCGGTGGGCTTCGTCGATTTTGATCGCCCAGGGCAGATTGGAAGGCATGCCGTAGACTTCCTGGTTGAAATAATTGCCCCAGCGCCCAATTGCCTGTCCAAGCGCGAGCCCGGGAGCGAGGATGTCCAACCATGTGAGGAGTGAAAGTTTCTTCCTCCGGCAATAGATCCATAACGCCAGAACACCAGCCATGATCGCGCCGGGAATCCCCAGACCACCCTTGCGTATGTTCAATATTTCGAGCGGTCGCAGAAAATACGGATTCTTTCCATCGATCAATAAGGTTGAATCGGGCGTCAATACATGCCATAGCCGTGCACCGATGATCCCGGCCATTAAGACCCACGGCAGCAGATCCCAGATGATGTCTCCGTCATACCCTCTTCGCTTTGCCTCGCGTGAAGCCAGAAAAGCACCCAGCAGCGCGCCGGCGATGATGATCAGCGCGTAGAAGTAGATCTTGATCCCGAATATATTAAAACCATTAATCATAATTAACCTCTTGTTGAAGAAGTATCACTTTCGATTGCCTGTTTGCGTACGTTCAAAATACGCTGAATGGCGGTGAAATTCGCCAGGATGGCGATGATCCAGATTGCGATCAATGGGTAACCGATGATCAGGAAAAGCACCAACGCGATCATCCGCTCAACGCGAGAGAGTATACCCACTTTGGCTGTAAACGCCTGCCCTTCAGCCCGCGCCCGCACGTATGAGACCATCACACTCCCGGCTGCGGCGATAAACACCAGTAAACTGGCCAGTTTGTTGCCCTGACCGACATAATAGTAGAGCAATCCACCCATCATGAACAATTCAGAATAACGGTCGATCACAGAATCAAAGAAACCGCCAAACCGGGTGGGTTTTCCCAACTGCCTTGCCATGGCACCATCCACCGCGTCAAAAGGCGCCCCTACCAGCAGGATCAATCCCGCGACCAGGAAATTTCCCATCCCAGCGAAGACCGCCGCGGCGGCCGAGAGGATCAAGCCCAGGATGGTAACCATGTTTGGAGTAAGCCCCAGTTTCAGAAAAAATGCAGCCACCGGATCAAGCACAACCTTGAAGGTTTTGCGCATGAATTGCTCAAAAGACCATTTTTCCTTTTCTGAAGCGTTTTTTTGCTCACTCATAAGACACCTGCCAATAGATGCGAATTTTACTACACTAAGTAGAAGTCACCCGATAGTTATCGATACTCATCATTCATACCTTCCTCATCAGCATCATCCTCACTGGAATCGAGCAATACTTCCCTTTCTTTACCGCTGCCAACCGCCGGTCCAATCACACCCATCTCTTCAAGCTCATCCATCAACCTGGCCGCCCGCGGAAAACCAATGCGCAGCCTGCGTTGTAAAAGAGAAGTTGAGGCTTTACCAACTGCCCGGACCACCTCAATTGCCTGGTCCACCAGTTTATCACCATCCACGCTGCCGGTAACCTCAACCAGTTCCTCCCACGGTGCGGGTTCGACTTCAACAGAGTGCGGAACACTCTGCCAGTGTTTCATGATCTTTTCAAGCTCACTGTCGCTGACAATGACCCCCTGCAAACGCAGTAATCCTGATTTTGCCGGATCCAGAAAGAGCATATCTCCCCTACCCAGCAGGTTCTCAGCGCCATTCGCGTCGAGGATCACGCGTGAATCAATTGAAGAAGCCATGGCAAACGAAATACGTGCCGGGAAGTTGGCCTTGATCAATCCGGTAACCACGTCAGTGCTGGGGCGCTGGGTGGCTACGACCATGTGAATACCTGTGGCGCGTGCCATTTGCGCCAGTCTGATCAGGCTGTGCTCGGTCTGGTCAGGTGCGCTCATCATCAGATCTGCCAGCTCATCGATCACAATAACGATCCTTGGCAGGGGCGGTTTCCTCTTCTGGCGCATTTTCTGGTTGTAACCCGCCAGGTTTCGCGCCCGTAC
>CAYWVP010000016.1:16152-18281 GCA_964461605.1 uncultured Anaerolinea sp. | reverse complement strand
ACTCCCAGCAGGATGACCAGACCTTTACCAATATCCGCGGTGACCCGTCCGGCGACGGTCACACGCCCGAAATTTACCCGCTGGACAACTGCGCGCATTGGGTTAGCCCTTCAACGCGGGCAGACCCACCGCCTCGCGTACGCTGACCATGGTCTCTTCGGCGATCACGCTGGCACGCGCTGCGCCAGCCTGCAGCATTTCCCAGGTACCGGTGGGATCCTTCTCGATCTCACGACGGCGTTCGCGCAGCGGGGCAAAGTATGCGTTCATGTTGGCTGCCAGTATTTTTTTACAATCCACGCAGCCTATGCCGGCGCGGCGGCATTCCACGTTGATTTCATTAACTTTATCAGTAGGCGTGAAGATCTTGTGCATCGAAAACACGTTGCACACATCCGGGTTGCCGGGGTCGCTGCGGCGTTGACGCGCCGGGTCTGTGACCATTTGCATCACCTTCGCTGAGGTTTCTTCAGCGGTGGCGGCCAATTCGATGTCGTTGTTGAGACTCTTGCTCATTTTGTTCACACCATCGATGCCCATGATCTTGGGGAATTCGGTGAATTTTTCCTTCGGCTCGATCAACGCGGTGGTGTTGTAGCGATAATTGAACGAACGCACCGTTTCGCGGGCAAACTCGATGTGCGGCGCCTGGTCCACTCCCACCGGCACAAGGTCGGCGCGGTAGAGCAGGATATCCGCGGACATCAGCACCGGGTAACCCACCAGTCCGTAGTTCACATTCTTCGGATTCTCACGCACTTTTTCTTTAAAGGTAGGCAGATCGGTCAGCTTGCCCAGCGGGGTGACCATGGAGAGAATGGTGTGCAGTTCGGTCACCTGGCGCACCATGGACTGAACGAAAATAATGGATTTCTGCGGGTCCATACCGGCTGCCAGCCAGTCCCAGGCCATTTCGAGCGTGTTCTGACGCAGGTCGCGCGTGGTTTCCAGCGTGGTCAGCGCGTGCAGGTCAACAATGCAGTAAACGCATTCGTATTCCTCTTGCAGTTTGATGTAGTTGCTGATCGCGCCGAAATAATTGCCGATATGCTGGCGTCCGGTTGGCCTGGCGCCTGAGAAAACGCGTCCCTTTTTTGCTGGCATGATTACCCTTCCCTGATCATTTTTTGCAGTAACGCTTTTACCTCGCCCGCTTCCGCGTGGCGTCCGGTTGATAATTTGGAATAAATGAGATTGCCGTCCACATTCACCTCAAACGCCCCGCCATCGGATGGGATGAGGGTGATGGATTTGATCGCAGGTTCAAAAGCCTCGAGCAGTTCTGCCGCCAGACCGACGGCGCGCGGGGTGTAGTGTCAAACAACGCAGTACGCGATAGTGATGATCATGGTTTCTCTCCGAAGAATTGATGGCATTATTATAACGTAAACTCATCATCGGTTACTGCGCGTCAGTGTGTTTTTGGTACAATCTACCTATCAATGAAAGTTTTTTTCAAACGTCTCTTCGATCTGCTGGTCAGCCTGATCCTATTCATCCTGCTCTCGCCGGTGATGCTGGTAATCACCTTGCTGGTGCGCATCAAGCTGGGCAAACCGGTGCTCTTCAGCCAGGAACGCCCGGGGTTGCACGGCAGGCTTTTCAGGCTTTACAAGTTCCGCACAATGCGCGACCTGCGCGGAGCGGATGGCCGGTTGCTGCCGGATGAAGTACGCCTGACGAAATTCGGGCGCTTCCTGCGCGCTTCCAGCCTGGACGAGCTGCCGGAGCTGTTCAACGTGCTTAATGGGGAGATGAGCCTGGTGGGTCCGCGCCCGCTGCTGGTGGCGTACCTTGAGCGCTACACCCCGGAGCAAGCCAGGCGGCACGAGGTGCTGCCGGGCATCACCGGCTGGGCACAGGTGAACGGGCGCAACGCGCTCTCATGGGAAGCCAAGTTCAAACTGGATGTGTGGTACGTGGACAACCAAACCTTCTGGCTGGATCTGAAGATCCTCTTCCTCACGTTGTGGAAAGCGCTTAAGCGTGAGGGGATCAGCGCGCCGGGCAGCGCGACCGCGCCTGAATTTATGGGGTCGGACAAAGAACCCCCTCAATAAGATTCCCGGAAGTATGACTCAGGGAATACTCAGGGGGATGATGATCCCCGCGGCGAGGTCCTGCGCGAC
>CAYWVP010000016.1:0-16052 GCA_964461605.1 uncultured Anaerolinea sp. | reverse complement strand
ACCGCATCATTCGGAATGAGCGCGGCGGTGCGCCAGTCCCAGGAGATCTGCATGGTGAGGTACCCCGCCATGAACACCAGGTCTTCAGCACGCGTCTGGATCACTGACAGGTTGGGCAGCGGTTCGAGATCGACCGCGCCGCTGACAATGAACTGGGTATCCGGTGATGCGGATACAACCTCTGCCAGGTTGGCCGGCGCGGCAAGGAAGACAACGATCTTTGTCTCAGCACCTTGCGCGGGAATCTCAGGCGTGGTGACCTTTTCCAGCAGCAGCCCATTCTCCGCGGCGAACGAGGTCAGGTAAGCATCAACTTCCTTTGAGTTCAAACCAGCCGGATCGACCAGGATCATTTTTGCCGGAACAGCAGTCGGCTGCGGAGTAGCCTCAACGGGTATCGCTGTTTCCTCTGGCGATTGCGTGGGCATGGGTGGTACATCCGTTGGCTTTCCACAACCCGACAGCAGGAGGAATACGATGATCACAAAGACGAGCAAGCGGGAGGAGTATTTGCGGATATTCATGGGGGTATTTTACCTTAGTTGCCGTGATTTCTGAGTGTATTATAATAAGCACATGATCTCATGCCCCATTCCCGGCCGCGATTCACTGATGGTCAATCACCTGGTCTGTGATGTTAACGGAACACTGACCTGCGATGGCAATCTCATACAGGGTGTAGCCGAGGCTTTTGAACAACTCAAAGACCGGGTGACCATTCATCTGATCAGCGCGGATACCCACGGCAGACTTACCGAATTGGAAAAATTACTCGCCGGCAGTGTTGGAAGGTTCATCAGGTTGACTGCCGGAAGCGAAGCCGAACAGAAACTTGAATACCTGGAAGCGTTAAGTGATGGCGTGGTCGCCATCGGACAGGGTACCAACGACCGTCTCATGATCAAGGAAGCCGACCTGGGCATTTGCGTGTTGTCACCGGAAGGCAGTGCTGTGGAAACCCTGTTGAGCGCGGACATTGTTGTACCGGACATCCTCACCGCATTGGGATTACTGCTTACTCCCACGCGATTGAAAGCGACCCTCCGTCAATGAATGAACTCCCGCAGGAACCAGCCCCTGGCATGGGGAAAAGCCGGATTGATCAATCCCGCCGTCAACGCCGGCAGAAACTGCTCATCCCGAAAGGGAAAAGCGAACGCGTTCTATACCTGAATGAGATCGCCAAACGCCTGGTACCCGGTGTTGAGTTTTTTGCCTTTTCACTGGTTGCCGGACTTGTACTGGCGTTAGGTATCCTGCTGGATAGCCCGGCCATGCTGGTGCTCGGTGCGCTGCTGGCGCCTTTCATGGCACCGGTCATTGGATTGGGTTTTTCCACCGTGATCGGATCGATCAATTTCTTCCTGCGCTCCACCGGTGCTCTGCTGGTTGGCGCAGCACTGGTTTTTGGCAGTGGAGCCCTGGCAGGATGGATCTCAAAACTTTTCCTGGACCTGCCGCTCACGCAGGCGCAGCGGTTCACGACTTTCACCATCCCTGATTTCCTGCTGCTCACCATCGGGGCGGTACTGGCGATCTACCTGACCATCCGCGTACCCAAGCAGCGTTCCCTCGTGGCGAGCGTACCCCTGGCGTACGAGATCTACATCCCGATAGCGGTCGCCGGGTTCGGACTTGCCGCTGGCAACCAGGATTTGTTCCCCCAGGCGCTCAAGATCGCCCTGGTGAACATCGCCTGGGTGATCCTGGTAGGCACGATCGCACTGGCGATCATGAAACTGCGGCCTTCCACCGCCTTCGGTTACCTGCTGACCGCTGCGATCATCGGTGCAGCCCTGTATGGACTGATCGTTTCCAGCGCGCTGGGATCGGCTGTACGGCAACAGGTTGAACCCTTCATTACATTAACCCCGCAAAAACCGACAAAAACCCGTAAGGTGTCCCCCACTGAGACGGAAAAAGTTGCCACCCCGGAGTTTACGCCTGCTCCAAACGATACACTCCAACCTACCAATACGCTGGCTCCCAGCCGCACCCCCACCGTCACCATCACCCCCAAACCAACCCCCGTGTGGGCGAAAGTTTACAGCCCCACCTACAGCGGCGTACTGGTAAGGAAAGCCCCGGGGTTTGACGGAGAATACCTGGCCAGCATGGACAACGAATCGCTGATCCAGGTGCTGCCGGAAGTGGAACTGGTGGACGGTGTATACTGGGCGCACGTATTAATGGAAGACGGCAGGGACGGATGGATGGTACGCGGTTTACTGCTCACCGCCACCCCCGCTCCCGGCTGGTAACCCCCAAAACCTTTACTGGAGATGATCAATGACGATCCACTTTGGAACTGATGGATGGCGCGCAGTAATGTCCGATACGTTTACTTTTACCAATCTTCGGCTGGTCGCCCAGGCTATCGCGGACGCCGCGGCTTCACCCGAATGGACAAACGGCGCATCAACACAAATATCACCGGATCCCCGCAAAATGGTGGTCGGATTTGACACGCGTTTTCTTTCTGACCGTTACGCAACCGAAGTTGCCCGTGTGCTGGCAGCCAACGGATTCACCGTGTTGCTTGCCCAGGCAGATGCCCCCACACCGGTCATCTCGCATGCGGTGCGCAATAACAACGCCATCGGCGGTGTGATGATCACCGCGTCACATAATGCCCCGCGATACAACGGCATTAAACTGAAATCCGCTTCAGGCGGATCCGCGCTGCCGGAACAATGCCGGCGCGTGGAAGTGTACCTGAACGACAACGAACAACGCGGGCGCGGTCCGAACCTGATGGACATGGAAAAAGCCCGGGAATTGAAACTGATCCAGCGTTTTAACCCGATCCCGGCCTATTATGAGCACCTGAGAACCCTGATCGATTGCGATATCATCGCGGATAACCCGCAGCGTTTTGTGATCGACTCGATGTACGGATCCGGTCGCGGAGTCATCCGCGGTTTTCTGCAGGGATCAGGCTGTGAGATCAGCGAGATCCGCGGAGAAATGAACCCGGGGTTTGGGGGAGTGCACCCCGAACCGATCCGGCAGTACCTGGGCGCGCTGGCGGGTGCCATTGGCGCGGGGATGGGGAATTATGGGATCGCCACAGACGGGGATGCCGACCGCATCGGAGCCATGGATGAACGCAGCACCTTTGTCGATCCTCACAAGATCATGTCACTGGCGTTGCGCTACCTGGTTGAAAAGCGCGGTCTGACCGGTTCAGTGGTGCGCACCGTTTCCACAACGCGCATGATCGATCGACTGGCCAAAAAGTACGGACTTACCCTGCACGAGACACCGGTCGGGTTCAATCACATCGCCGATTACATGATGAAAGAAAAAGTACTGATCGGCGGCGAGGAATCCGGCGGGATCGGTTTCACCGGGCACATCCCGGAGGGGGATGGCATTCTGATGGGATTGCTCATCATCGAAATGGTCGCGGCTGCCGGAACAACCCTGTACGAGATGGTGGAAGACCTGCAAAAAGAGGTCGGCCCCGTTTTCTATGACCGCATTGACCAGCGGCTGAAATACCCGGTTGCCAAAGACAAGATGGTTTCCATCCTGGTCAACAATCCTCCTGCCAGCATCGGCGGTGAGGACCTGGCGGAAGTGAGCACAATGGACGGTGTGAAATACATCTTTAAAGATGACTCCTGGTTGCTGATCCGCCCATCCGGCACTGAACCCGTGTTGCGGGTTTACGCGGAAGGTAGAACGGAACAAATGGTGAAGGAATTACTGGAATACGGCAAATCCATCGCGGACAGCGTTCAATAAGTATTCAGATCTTTAAACGAAAAAATCCGGGGCGGGATCTTCCACCCCGGAATTTTTTTATCATGAGCCAGTTACCTGGAAGATAACCTGAGTTTGCGGCTGAAGATGATGACCACGATCAGCACAATTGCCAGTCCGCCCATTAAGGGTAGTCCAAACTCATCTGCAAAACCCGCGTCAGGCAATTCCGTCGGAGTAGCAGCCACCACACTTCCCCCACCTGCCATCTGCGTCTGCAGGGCGGAAACGGTTGCCATTTCCTCCGCCGATAACTCGGTGCTGGCGACAACCGGTGTATGTGTCGCAACGACCACTACCGGTGTATTGGTGGGTGCTGCTGTGGGTGTAAGGGCAATGGCTGTCTGAGCTGCTTGCGTTTGCAGCTGACTCTCCTGCGCGAAACCAGCCATCGCTGTGGCGGTGTTTGCCGCGTTGATCAACGCCGCCTGCTCCATTTGAGCCGCACGCTGATTGGCGATAAATTTCGGCGCCAGCAGCAAGAGCCCAAGCAGGCCTACCAGAAAGACCAACCCGAGAACGATGAGCACGGTTAGAAATGTCCGGTTGCCCGGCTTCTTTTCCGGTTCAGGTTCAGGTTCCAGGTCCTGCTGAAAGCTTTCCTGATCAAAGGGATCTTCTTCATAATTGTTGAGTGCCATGGTTATCCTCCTCCATCGGTTTTACCGAGGAATTAATCGATTACTTGAATTACATCCAGGTTAACCAGGGGAAAAACTTCTCCTGATCTCTGGTCAAACTTAACCTTTACTGCAAGTGCACGCAGCCCGCTGGGGAGTTGGGTAAGTCCGGGCAGTATCTGATCGATCCTGCCGACCCTTCCAGCATATACACCGGAGTGAACGCGGACCTTTTGCCCGATAGCATAGGCAGATTCAACTTTGTAAGGTTCGGCATCCGTAGGCAATGGTATGTAAATCTCGGGACGGTCCCCGGTCAAGCGATTCCATCTCATCGCGTTGATGGAGAGATCACGTCCGGCATTGGTGGTCAACACGCGCCTGGAATCTTCGTCCAATCCCATCTTTCCAAATCCGCTCAGAAGGATCACCGGAAATGGCAGCACCTGTACTTCCGGTATGAGTGCAGATGACATGGATCCAAGGATCAATCCGCCGATCTCCAAAGAAGCAGCCAGGTTCATCATCTCCAGCGAAGAGCACGTGCCTGCCAGAATCACCGTCCCGCGGGCAGTGACCCCCAGGGTGGAAGACTGCAGTTCGGAATCGAGACTGGTCTCATCCACCGCCAGCGGTCCGCAACCGATGCGGCCGTTCCCCCAAACACCCTGAACCAGTGCACCGTGCGTTTCGATCAACACACCGCGGTCTGCGATCACCTGGTTGATCCTGCCGGCCATTCCAGCCAGCAGGGTGACCTTTTCACTCTCTGCTTCGATCAATATCCTTCCCTTGTGGATAGAGACGACCTTTCCCGGACCGGGGGTACGGATCACGCGGGGGAACACACCAGCGGTTTCAGCGATAATGTCCTGTTTTTCCAGGATCTCGCCTGTCTTCCTTGTGATCAGTTTATCAGCCTCTGCAGTCGTGCGCGCCCCCAGTACCCGGCCGACATCCACCAGGTAATGCCTGGAGGGAATCGACGCTTCAGCGACAATGTCTTTCGGGTTAACTTTTTGTCCAGGCCGAACGTTTACATCCCCAGGAACCGGCAATAACCGGTTTCGGCGGATCAAGGTCAATGCATGAATTTGAGTCAACTGAGGGTACATAAGCACTCCTGCGTGCTATGTTGCAATATATGTACCATTATTTAGTACTCAGCAGTAACTCCCATTCTTTTATTTGTTTTCTTCGTGTTGCGTCATCCGCAGGCAGTTTTAGCGGTCTCCCCCGGGCATCTAAAACCAGCCCGCAAACACCCCCATTGACCCTGATCGGTTCACCGGTCAGGTTGACTTCTTCGATCTCACCACGGCGCAACATGGTAATTCTCAATCTCCCGGTTGCCCCTGAGGCCAGGGGGAGAGATTTGATCGATCCCTGTTTTAACTCGACTTCAATGTATTTCCCATCCGTGTAATCCAGGCGTGCAGAGAGAACCGGTTCGCCCCTGCGAACCTTGCTGGAAATATTAACCACGGTAGCCAGGTTGGTGAAAGCAGTCGATTCCAGCACCTGCACCGCCAACAACGGGTTAAATTCCGCAATCGCCCCGAGTATCGGCATGATCCCGTGTTTGTCGAGGATCAATGGACAGATACCCAGCGGCTGAATACCATCCAGGATGGTCAATAAAGATTGAACCGGCGTGGCTGTGCGGTTGAGAGCAGCCCCACTAATCAGGATAGGCTCAAATCGCGCGGATGGCAGCGCATCCAACTGAGCCAGGTCCCGCATGGCCAGACGCAACACCTGGCGTGCCATCGCCAGTTCAAGCGACAGATCGCCGGGTGTTGCCGGTATATCCTGCGGATAGACTGAATGCTGCCAAAGGTGATCGCGGGCATCTTCATCGTTCATCGGTTCCGGCAACCAGCGGGTTATGTCGCGGATGTTGGTCCTGTCCAGCAGCCGACTGATGCCTTCCCCCATGCCATAATTGAATGTGTTCAGGCAGGAAGATCGGCCGTTCGAATAAGAAGCAACCGTAAATGAGGAGCCTACATCAATCCCCAATACACCTTTGGACGGATCATACTGCCTCCCCAGGAAGCGCACCACCCGATGAAAAGCCTCGTTTGAAAGCCGGGGTGGAATACTGCAGGAAGACGCGATGCGCTGCAGGCCCCCCACCTTCTCGTAAACCTTGTCCAGGATCATGCTGTTGAGTACTTCCATGGCTGGTTCAAGAATTTCCTGGTCCAGTGAAGGACGGATATTCTGCGCGACTTTCACCTTCGTGAAACGGTCGAGTGAATGCTGAATTTGTTCAGCAAGAACAGAGTTTCCACAGTACAGCACCTGCGGACGATTGCTGCGCGGCATGATCTGCAGTGAACTGGCGATCAGTTCCGAGATCCTCAGCAGCGAACGGTTGGCACCGTTGTCGGTTCCACCAGAGAGGAGGATCAGATCAGGGCGGGAAGCCAGCACAGCGTCCAGCTGAATATTCTTCGGGCGGCGGTCATTGATACCGATGGTCTCTGTCAGGTTGGCGTAGGTTGCGTCAGCCAGCCTTTTGACAGATTCAAGAGAAACTTCGTTTAACAAGCCGAAAGCCACCAGGTTCAGTCCGGATGCGCAGGATGTTGTGATCACGAAACTGTCGACACCCTCACCGCCTGCCTGCGAGGGCATGATCAGGCGCGCATCATGACCAAAAAAGACACGCCCGGTGACATCCTGTAATTTTGTAACCACCTCAAAAACCGCTTCACCCAAATCGAAAACCGGTTCCACATGGGTGGATGGTGCAACGGTTGATGCGATGAGGCGGTAATTGTCCTCCACAACATCGAAGAGAAAGCCGTGCATATTGACTGAGCCGATCTCCAGCCCCAGCACAGACATGACCCGTGCGGTATCCTGTGCCATCCCCCTACCTCACCATGCTCATAATCGTCGTAATGATAAAATCTGAGCGCTCGATAAGCGCTGTGATCGCAGCAGTCAGCACCCCGGCAAAGACGGCTCCCAGGGTAATGGCGATGAATACTTTTCCGACCACCGCGCTGATGGTTGCGAGTCTGCTGCGCCCCTCTCCCTTCCTGCGTTCGCGTGCACCGAAATGGAAATACGCCAGTGTCGCCAAAGTGCCCACCAGGAAGATAATTCCTTCGACTATACGCAAAGCCATCGACCCGTCTGCGCCAGCGAGCGGATCAAAGAAAGACAGAGCCCCTTTGACCTGTCCGAACAGCGTACCCAGCACGGTGCCGCCGACGGCCACTGCCGCCCCCACCCCCACCAGGAGTGCCATCGCAGGGCTGCCAAGTTTTGATAAACGGGGTGAGAGTTTCATCAACAACAGCCCTGACAGGAATAATGGGACGAGGGTAAGCGTGGATCTCTGCATCAACGGAACAACCAGCCGGGTGATCAGCACCTGGTAAATGATGACGACGGTAAAGTACCCCGCTGCCACACCGATAAGCAGACTGGAAGCAAAACGGAAGAAAGGATTGTCTCCCAGCAGGTAAGAAAAAACCATCAGGGTGAGAATGAAGCTGATCACCAGCCAGATGACTTCGCTGTCGATGCGCATCAGCCGGCCTCTTTCCTTTTTGCAGCACGCGGTGCAGCGAGGATCAAACTGACCACACCCCCGGCAAAGATCAGCACGGCAACAAGCAGCAGGCTCATCTGATATGCACTGAAACGGGCTGTGGCTGAACCTGCGCGCATCGTTAACATCTCGTAGTACAGTGCACCACTCATCCCTGCAACATACCCGTTGATCTGCCCGCTGTCAAAATATGGTTGCAGGAGAGGCGCCGCCTGGGCACTAACCACTGCCAGCAGCGGGAGGTCAGCCTCCCCGCCATCCACCTGTTCCACCCAGGTGCGGGCAAATTCCGGATTGTCCGTGAGAATGATCAAAGCACCAAAATCAGACAACGCGTTGAGATTGACAAATGCAGGGTGTTCCCTGACCGGCTGCAGATCTGTAGTGAAAGGTAATGTACTGAGCGGATTGTCGACCAATGCTCCCATACCGATCGCCCCGCCGGGCAGGTAACCCAGATCCATCACTTTCTGGTCCCTGGCGTACTCAGGATCGCCGCCAATGGCTTGTGTAACCATGTCCTGCAGGATGGCAAACCCCACGACGTTGGTGGAGGTCAATGTTAAAGGTACTCCACGCGTAACCAGATGTTTAAGAACAGGTTGGGCAGCCCAATCGAGCTCTCCAGCCAATCCGGCTTCGAAGTGTGCCGCGATCAGTACCGGTTTTTCTGTGGGCAGTGCCTGCACCGTGCCGAGTGTATTAACGACCTCTGTCGGGAACAAAACCGGGATGATCACAGAAAAACCCGGAGCGATGATGGGCATGATCACCGCCAGCAATATCAGTATGGTGACGATCAAACGGACCAACTTCTCTGCTGGTGCAGCAGTTTTTTGATCTGCACTGACCGTTGATGCCTCACGCGCCGGTTGCAACAGGCTTTGGAATAACTGCGCATTTTTCTGCTGCTGCGCTGAAACACGCAATTCCTGCGTAAAATCTCCGGTTTTGAGTACCCGGCCGGACAGATTTGCGCCCGGGAGGGTACCCGCGATCCCCGCCAGTACGCCGTGATCTTCCATGACTGAGGCAGGTTCATCAGCAATTTTTTCAACCGATCCGGTAGCAGCGGGACGCAACGATTGAAGCCAGGCTGGTAAATTTCCTTTTTCGATCTTTCGTTCGGGTTTGTCACCAGCGAAATCGTCCTCATCAATACTGGCATCCTGCGTTTGTTTTGTCGCCGGTTCTTCAGCCGAAAGCCAATCAGGGAGATTATCGACGAACAACGGGAATGGCAAATCTTTTGCGGTTGCCGCACTGACATCCTGTTCGCTCTCCTGCACAGTTTCCTGATCGGAGTGGATGGTTTCATCGTCTGTTAATACTTCGATTTCAAGGGAGTCATCTTCTTTAAAACCTTCAGGCGCCAGAACTTCCTGTTCGGTTTGTTCATCTGTCGGTTCCTCTTGAGGTGGTTCTGGCTGCCCGCTTGAACCACCGGCGGAGTCTTCTTCTACTGTGGGAGGAAAGACTTTCAATAAATTGGTGATAAATTCCTGTTCCTCGTCAGTTTCACGAGGGAGGTTGCGGATCTGCAGTGAATCGTCCAGGGCAGGTTTTTTTGACTCTGCCACGCGATTTTCAGCATCGGAAGTTCCTGGCGTATCCTCCGCCGGCGGTTGAGACAATTTCACCAGCCAATCCGGTTGTTCCTCTTCAATCCAATCCGGTGTGGGTGAAGGTTGACCGTGTTCCTCCGCCTGTTTTAACTTGCGGATGCGGGCAAGCCATTCCGGCACTTCCTCTTCCGGAGGACTATCCGACGGTGTTTTTTGGAGCGCGTCTCCGTGGGGTTCAGAATCAAGGTTGGGGGCACCCGCGATTTTTTTCTTCAGGTTGGCGAGTTTTTCCCGTTCTTTTTGAGTTAATGGACCGGTTGGTTTGGGGAGTATCGTGCTGCAATACCAGCAGCGTTCAGCGCTGGAATCATTCACCCGGTTACAGATCAAACAGCGTATATCAGCCATGATCAACCATTGTACGGACGGTCGGAACCGATAAGCACGCGGATGCCGGTTGCCAGGCTGCCAAGCGCAATCCCGAGCAGAATTCCCCGCGCACCTGCCACCGGTATCTGGTGTAACCCGGAGAGGATATCCCGCAGGAACGGGATTTCACTGGTGAAAGCGAGGACCCCGCTGTTCAACACCAGGAAGAAAATGGTACTGAGGAAGAAAACGAAGCCCATCCAGTTGCGATGCCTTTGCAGGATCTTTAATGCCGCCAACACCAAAGTGATGGCGAGCACCGCCATCAGGCTGGATTCGATAGGCACCTGAACACGGGTAACGAGTTTCTGAAATCCCTCGCTCGCCGGGCTGAGGAAGATACCAGCAATTAGTGTGACAGCAAATGAAATGAGAATGACAACGCTAGAGCCTTTTTTGGGATGATTTTCGCGCAGACGCTTGAGATGCACACCAAAGACCAGGTTGAGGATGGCCACCAGGCCTGCGATCCCGCTAAGGGTTACCGCCCAATCCAGCAATGGCGAACGCAACTCGTGCAAGCCGGGGGAGCTAAAAAAATACCCCAATAGAACAATGAGACCGGCAGCAATGGCGATGACGATGTTGACGATCTTCATAGGACCCCCAAAGCGCGCAGTAAAGCCCCGGCCAACAAGGCTGCACCCACGATGAACCGCAGAATATCCTGCACCCGCAGGCTGGCGAGGTGAGCCGGCCGGTAGTTCAGATAAGCCGGCAGCGCGTAAAGTTCCTCGCCAAGCAGCACATCACGGCTGGTGGCCAGGAAGATGGCCTGCCCCACAAGGGAATGACTGGCGGCCAGTGTGAATGTTTGCCTGCGCTCTGCGGCTGAGCTAAGCAAAGCTGCTTCCGCGCCAAAGTTGCCGACCAGGAGATTGGTTTTTACGATCGGATCAGAGATCACTTCCATCGCCCCCAGCGCATAACTGAAGGGAGTGATGCCGGTCAACCATCCCTGGTCAGGGTCAAATGATTCGTAAGTGTTCGTTTCAACCGCTACCCCGCGTAATACATCCTTGCTGAGCAGGGCGAAGTTACCCTCCCCGCTGGTGCAGACAGGCGGTTGATCGCTGGTGGCGCTTAATTGCCCCACGCGGTGCAGGGTGCTAAGACCCAACAGCGCAGATGTACTGGCAGGCTCGGTCAAACCCGGGCTGCCAAGTGAAACATGTACACGGCTGCCATCTTCCACTGAAAGACCGATGGCACGCTTCAATCGAGCAATGGGTGCAATCTTGCGAATCAGTACGGGAAATTTCGCGCGGATTTGTTTTAAGGAAAAGAAACCGATCCCTACGGCGGTGAAAAGCACAACAACGAAACCAAGCATGCGCTCCGCTGTCATGGCTTCTCCTGGCGGATCTTGTCCGCGAACTGCTGGCTGCTAACCGGATCCTCCAGCATCTCTGCAAAAGCGATCCATGCGGAATGCTGATTCGGGTGGATCAAGGGAGTAAACGCGAGCATCCCCTGTGCCAGCAGCGCCTTTAATGGTCCGGCACCATCCAACACAGGGAGCATGATCGAAGTGAGATGTCCTCGCTGAAATTTCCCCATCCATTCAGACCAGTCGTGAGAAGTCATCGCTAAAAGTATAGCATAACCCAAATCATCATGTGCCCATTATTGTGAAACAATAATGGGCATGATCGGGCAGGAAGAATCAATTTGATTATTGTTGTACAATTGAGTTGGAAATTATGTTTGTTACTTTGGAGGAGCCGATAATGTCATTCCTGGACATCTTCAAGAAACCCTATCCGCGGGAAAACGCGGCTGAAGTAGAAAGCTTGACTGAAGAACTGATCAGAATCGGTATCCAGGATGATTATTTATCCGAGCGTCCAGGCTATGGGTTCAATGGCCAGTGCCGTCACATCCGCGCACGCGCGATTGGCACCCAACTTCAACAGGTCGGCGGCAACGATCTGATGTCATGGGCATACCGCAAAGTTCGCAAACAGGCTGGAAAAATGCTGGCTTCGCACCTGGAGTACGCCTGGAAGGACATCGGCGACTGGCAGCCATAATTGTGGGCAAGAATGAAAACGGGGCTTGATAAAAGCCCCGTTATTGTTTATTGAGCAGTGCCGCTGCCGCTTTAATTATCCCGTTCATCCGCACCCGCCAGTCGTAAGCTTGCGCTGCCTTTCGGGCAGCTTCGCCCATTCTCTTGCGTATACTGCCATCCGCGAGTAACCCGGCGAAACACATGCACAATGCACTGAAATCTTCGGGCGGGTAAAAAACCGCGACCTCTTCATTCAATACCTCGCGCAATACCGGCAAATCGCTGGTCAGGATGGCGCGTCCGCTTGCGAGGTACTCGAACAACTTTAAAGGACTGCTCACCCGGGCGATGTTCCCGCCACCGCTGCCCGCAAATTTGAGGCTGTACGGCAGAAGCAGGACGTCCGCTGCAGCCTGGTAAAGCGGGATGCGGTTGTTGGTAATGTGCCCGGTCAGGGTGACGTTGCGAATCCCATTCTCTGCCAACCGCGCAGACCATGTGTTGACCTGTTCGGCGTTTCCGCCGATCCACAGGAACTGCACCTGGGGGAAAGCCTGTGCCAGCGGTTCCATTATCTCCAGTCCACGCCCGCTGTAAAAAGCACCTGAGTAGACGGCTGTAAATTCCTCCGGCAACCCCAGAGCTTTGCGTGCCTGTGCCGGATCCGGCAGGTCGCGATATCGGTCGAGGTCAACACCATCCGGGGCGATAATTGCTTCCGCGGGGATCGCCGCTACCCCGATGTTCTGATCCACCAGTTGTTTCAATGCCTCGGTGATGTATACGGTCAGTTTTGGTTTCTTCAGGCGAAGGTACCAGCGGTACACCATGGGACCAAAGCGCCCGCCGGGTTGATCGTGCATCTCCAGCACAGTCAGAAAACCGCCCAACCTGGCTAACAGCGCCGTCCACACCATGCGCGTGTACACCAGGTCCGCCTTTTCGCGGCGCGCATGCGCCAGGCTCGCCAGGGTGAAGTCCATCCTTCTGAATAATGGACGCGAGGGCAGCCGTGTGACCGGAAAGCGCTCCGTCAACCCGTAGCATTCAGCCACTTGCTCCCAAGTAATAGGTTGCCCGCTTGGAAGGTAAAGCTGTACAGAATGCCCCAGTTGAACCAGCGCCTGGCACACCTTCATCACCTGCAGGCTATTCGCCTTGTTCGAAGGCACTTCGGCAGTGGAGATATAAGCAATTTTCATCTCATCCATTGTCCTGAGCAACCTGCCCACCCCTCTTGATCATGCGCAACCCCAGCAGCACGAGGATCCCGGTGGAGACCACCAGGTAACCGGTAAGTAATAGACCTTCACCGAAGCTGCCCATGCGCGGTACCACCCAGAAAGCCAGTCCCGTTTTGACGACCGCCGCCGCCAGCAGGACCAGCAGCGGGATATTCGCTTTGCCAAAGGATAATAACAGGGAGCGATTCCAGAAGAAGACATTGGCAAAACCAAAACCCACCAGCAGGAGCATGGTAACCGGATAAGCCGGTACAAATTCGCTGCCGTAGAATAACTTGATGAGCCACTTCCCTGCGATCAGCATCACCAGCATCACCAGGCCTGTCCACCCAGCGGAGATGAGCGTAACCCGCTTGAGCAGATTACGCAACTGCCCCCAGCCTTTGGATACAATGCTGCGGGTCATTTCAGGGAAGGTGGTGGAGATGAACGGCGTGATGGGCATCATCAGTGGATTCACGATGGAAAGCGCCAGTTTGTACAAGCCCACCGCCTGCTGGTCAAGGAAATATCCCACCAACAGCGGTTCGCTTTCCGTCGCGACCATCTTAACCGTGCCGCTCAGGTTGGTGCTCAAGGTGTAAAGGGCAATTTCCTTGAAAGGCGGCAACTTCGAAAGAGGCGTCTTCCACCAGCCGCGTTCAAGGTGCCCGGGCAGGTAAAATAACGCCAGGATTAACGGACCAATGCCCAGGATGATCTTGCCCACCAGGTAAGCCATCAGGACAAAGTAGATATCACCCTTCAAAAGGAACGCCAGCAGGATCAACAGGGCGGTGATCACGCTTTGCCCAAGGTTGATGAACGCCTGGGCACGAAAGTGATTGGTGATCTGGAGGATGCCGATCGAGGTCTCTGAGAACATCTTCGCCAGGATGGACACGGCAAACAGCTGGATCAACGGCAGTGTCTGTAAGTCCTTGGCAATGTATTTTGCTCCAAGAGGGGCAATCAGCATCAGAACGCCAAAAGCCACCAGCGAGGTGACCCCTTCGACGAGCATGGCAAGCTTCACCACTGCGCCGGCTTTAGTCCGATTGTCCTCGGTCAGTTCCTTGCCCAGGTAACGCACGATGAACTCACCCATGCGGAAAGAGAACAGCCGGCTGACATTACTGACAAAAGTGGTGATGATGCCGATCAAACCAAAAGCGGCCACTCCCAACAACCTGGCCGCAAAGATGCTTTGAACCAACGAGAGCAGCAGACCAATCGAAGTGGCGCTGAACAGGTAACCGGTATTCTTCAAGACGCGGCTCAGTACGCGGTCTTCGGTAATAAATTGCTTGATCCTGGCGATCAGGGCTTTCATGGAATGATGATGTTACGCGCCCATGCACGCTGTTCGAGGTACCAGTTGACCATTTGAGCGATCCCCGCGTCGAGTGTAACGTGTGGTTCCCAACCGAGCAGTTGGCGTGCCTTGGTCACATCAGCCCAGTTCGCATCTACGTCCGCCGGGTGCCGGGCAATGTACTGAACATTGGCTTTTTTACCAACCAGTGTTTCGATGCGCCCTAACAGGTCATTGATCGTGATCGTCTCGTGCCCGCCCAGGTTAATGATCTCGTAACCCACCGGCTTTAACGCTTTGATCACGCCATCCGCGATGTCGTCGAGATAAGTGAAACCACGCATCTGGTTGCCATCACCGGTGATCAACACTTCGTCGCCCTCAGTGACCCAGCGCGTAAAGCGGAACATCACCATATCCGGGCGCCCGGCAGGACCGTAAACCGTGAAAAAGCGCACGATCGTCGTATCCAGGCTGTAAAGGTGATGATAAGTGTAAGCCATTACCTCGGCTGCCTTCTTACTGGCGGCGTAGATCTGCAGTGGATGACAGGAATCCGCTTCTTCCGTGGTCGGAAGCGGCGGGTTGGCACCATAAATGGAGGAGGTGGAAGCCATGACCAGTTTATTAGCGCCGCCCTTGCGGCACCATTCCAGCAGGTTTAACGTTCCGGCGGCATTGGTCTGCAGGTACACATCCGGCATCTCCACCGCCTGGCGCACGCCTGCCCGCGCAGCCAGGTGAATGACCCCGTCGAACGCGGGCTGATTTGTTGTTAGCTCTTGGAAGAATCCGGTGCGGCAAATGTCATCTTTGATAAAAGTAAAGCCGGGAAGGCTGGCGAGCTGCTGCAGACGCCATTCCTTCAGACGCGGGTCATAGGAATCATTGAGGTTATCCACACCTACAACGGTGTGTCCGGCTGCAGCCAGGCGTTGGATCACCGCGCGGGCGATGAAACCCGCGGCACCGGTTACCAGGTAACGTGACATCAGAGCCTGACCACCTTGCTTGAATTTCGACCCAATTTACCAAGCGCGTTGCGGGTATCAACGATCAGTTTGGCCGTTGTCAAGATCGCGGAGTAGTCGTAAACCTTGTGGTTGGTCACAATGACCACACAATCAGCGTCCTTCACGGCCTGCATCAGATCCTCAACGGAGTGCATTTCCCAACCCTCCTCCCTGATACTGGGGATGTACGGATCGTGGTAAGTGACGCGGGCACCTTTCTGCTGCAGCAGGCGCAGCACATCAATGGCCGGGGACTCACGCAGATCATCGATATCCGGTTTGTAAGCCGCGCCCAATACCAGCACTGAACTACCCTTGATGGGTTTACCGTGTTCGTTTAGGGCATCCTGCACCTTGCCGATCACAAAGCGCGGCATGTTGGTATTGATCTCGGATGCCAATTCGATAAAGCGGGCGGTGTAATTGAGCGAACGCATCTTCCATGACAGGTACATCGGGTCGATGGGGATACAGTGACCACCCAGACCAGGCCCCGGGTTGAAGCGCATGAAGCCAAAGGGCTTGGTTGCCGCC
>CAYWVP010000015.1:6433-18302 GCA_964461605.1 uncultured Anaerolinea sp. | reverse complement strand
GCATGAGCACGTTCTGAGAATTTCACCTTCATATGCAGGGAATTTGGCAGGTTGAAATCCCCGGGATATAGAGCCTCACCCCGGACTTTGGCGCGCGCGTCAATCCTGGTCTGGTTGATTCCTATTGCTGACATTTCATTTCGCTCCATGAATACGAATTCAGTGTTTGATGATTTTTTCAGGCGGAAGATCGTACGGATCATACCTGGAAGGCCCAAAAAAGCGGGCAGCAAGGAAAGTGAATAACGCAAGTACAACAGCTACTGCAAAGAGAATGATCAAGGCATACAAAACACGGACAAGTATGTATGGGTCTTTGGGAAATCGTCGTAATATGATGTCTTCAGGAATGATCAGCCAACTATACTTGAGTTTGTTTTCGATCAGCATGTTGGCTAGCAAATATGACCCTGCAGGAAGAACAACAAGCATGAGAAGTCCTATCCCACGCCAAATGGGATGAGGTGGAAGCCTGGATGGTTTGGGCGGAAACTCTGTGCGAAACATGCTATGTTTTGTCATTCTGTCCTCCGCTTTCCGCCGCTTTCTCAATTGCCCGAATGATCTTGTAATAACCCGTACAGCGGCAAAGATTACCGGTTATCGATTCCTTGATCGCGTTCACATCCGGGTTCTTGCGTTCCTCCAACAGTTTAACCGCAGACATAATAAATCCGGGTGTGCAGTAGCCACATTGAACCGCGCCTTCGGCCACAAATGCTTCCTGAACGGGATGTAATTCTTCTGTGTGAGTGATTCCCTCAATGGTTGTAATTTGGGCAAGGTGTGCGCGCGGTGCTGGAACAAGGCAGGACATCACTGCTTTTCCATCCATGTGAATTGTGCATGCGCCGCATTCCCCTTCGGAGCAGCCTTCCTTACTGCCAATCAGACCGGCATCCTCACGGATCAGATCGAGTAGGGTTTTCTGATGAGCACTGTATAACACCAACTCTTTTCCGTTGATGAACGTTCGGATCGGGGTATTCTCATCAATGGTTTGCCCTTTCTCCATTGAAAAAATCGTTCTGCCTGTAGATACTGCCAGGGTAACGGGATGATCCGGAATTTGCGACTGCCGCTTTGAGGGATCAGCCAGTGCTAGAATGCAACGTTTCAGGATTACGCTGGTCATCTCAGTTCTAAACTGGTCTGATGACCGGATATCAGAGATAGGTTTAATCTCACTTGCTGCTACAGAATAATCAAATCCTTCCATTTCTGACAATGTTTTTCCGAGGATAACGGATTCCAAACCAGGTAATCTGATCACGGTTGGGGCAACTGCACCAATTGCGATTATCGCATCCACAATGTGATCATTTTCCATTTTGAGCGCGACAGCGGTATTGACCAATGAAATTGCCTGAGCATTTCGCAAGGCGAACTTGTAGAAAGCGGTTTGAAATTGCGCGGAATCCGCGGGAATAATGATCTCTTTCAAAATCTCATTCTTCTCAAGGACAGTTTTTCGTACCCCCTTGAACATATTTTCAACCTTAACGGTTCTTTGCCCGTCTTTGTTTATCAATATTACCTCTGCACCGAGGGCAATCAAAGGCGGTATCGTGTCGTTAGCCGGTGAAGCGGTAATGATATTTCCGGCAATGGTGCCACGATTACGAATCTGGGGAGAACCAACCTGGTAGGAAGCTTCTGCCAGGCACATGGCGTGTTTCCGAATAACCGGGGCTGATGCGATCTGGTTGTGAGTCACCAATGGACCGATGTGAATGTTCCCTTCGGAATCGCTCACGATGGAATCCAGTCCATTAATTCTGGAGATGTCAATTAGTGTTGTTACATTTTTGTGTAAGCCACGTTTTAGTTCAAGAATCAGATCCGTTGCTCCTGCTACGATCCGTCTTTCTTCCGGAGATGCAGCCAGTAAATCCAATGCTTCTTCAAGACTTGCAGGGATGTAATACTTATTCCACATGTTTCGGCTCCAAAAGGAAAATTAAAATAAATAGTTGCAGGTTTCCCTATTCTTCAAGCAATCCCAGGACAACAGGAAGCAATTGCTTCTTTCTGGAAACAACACCTTCAGCAAGACGGGTGTTATCCTGTAAGGGCTTGTAGGGTAATTCATCCAAAACGGGTGGTGGATTGGATAGAATAATTCTACTTGAACCTCTGACAACGTCGGTTACCATGAGCATGGCAAAATTCACATTCTTCTTAATTCGTAGGTTGTCCAGAGCTTGTGTTAACGGCTCTAATTGTTTGGTAACTTCGTTCAGATCACTTACTTCTGCTTGTGCAATGGCAAAGTCAAGTCCGCCAGCTGTATAAAGCTTCATATCAGAAGAGACAATCTCCTCCGGCAATCTGTTACCCAGGCCGGCACTTGCGGTGAGTATCTTTTCGCCGTACGTTTGTATGGTTTCTCCTGACAGTATGCTTCCGGGTACGAATGCCCACCTTGCCAGGCGTTGAGCAGCTTCCGTATCCCGCTCCGTGGTAGTCGGAGAAGTCAGGATCAGTGTATCCGATAACAATCCTGCCAGCATTAAACCCGCTATTTCAGGGGGTGCGCTCAAACCGGATTCTTCTATTCTTTCAGAAACCAGTGTACTTGTGCTTCCAACGATGTCAACAGTCATTTTTATGGGGTAATGCGTGGATGGATTACCCAGCCGATGATGATCAAGGATCTCGAGCAGTTCAGCTTCTTCCAGGGATGCAACGCTTTGGGAAGGTTCGTTATGGTCAACCAGAATTACCTTCAATCGCGGAGGATTCAAGAGGTCTTTTTGGCGGCAGATACCTACATACCGTCCACTTTCATCGACGACCCAGACTTCGTCGCCTTCTTCACGCAGAATTCTGTTCAATACATCGCGGATCTTGGTGTTTACCTGATATTTGGAAACCTGTGTATCGCAAGCTTCCCGGCACGGGAGTTCAAGGATCTTATCCAATGCGACAGTCTTTTTTAGATTGCTACCCACCAATTTTCCCAGGTAGTTAAATAGACTTCGTCCAGTGATCAATCCATACGGAGTTCCATCGTCATTTAGCACAGGGGCAATGCCACCAGTACGGTTAGCCAAGGTCCAGGCAATCCTTAAGGGAACATCAGGTGTGCTGGTATCAAGTCTTCGTACGACTGAGGAAAAACGTGGAGAAGCATCAGTGATCAGTAAGGGTGCTTCCATTCTCAAGGTTTTGAGAATCCATGAGGTTTGCGAGTTCACGGCACCCGCCCTGCCTGCAACCGCATCCACGTTATCACGTTCGCGGATCAGCCAGGCGTATCCAACCGCGGCAGCGATAGAATCTGTGTCAGGATTTACGTGACCAACGACATGGATGGGTGTATTGCTCATGAGTATCTCCGTGACTAACAAAATTTTGTTTCAGGTGCTGCGTAGATCAAGTGAATGGATCAATCCTGCGCAAAAGTATCGATTAAAAGATGAACGTCTCCACCAACCGGGTAAAGTATCGGGCAGGTGCAACCGTTTTGCACATATTCATTGACCTTTTTGCGAGCTTCCTCAGGGGTTCCAGATGCGGTGATGCGCAGGATCAACTCTTCTGGTACCAGATGTTTGGCTTTGGTAATCTGCTCATGTGTGGCTGGCCATCCCAGAATGGACTGAATCTTTTCCACTACATCTTTAGACACACCGGAAGCTTTTGCGATGTGAGGTTGTTGTGCCAGGTATTGCGTTAATAACTCCCTGGTCGTGTCAATCGCTTTGTCGTGGTCATTGTCTACTGAACAGACCACGAGTTGCGGCCGGTCAATATCCTCAAGTTTTCTACCACCTTTTTTTGCGCCAGCTTCTAGGAGTTCAAGTGCTTTGATATTGTATTCCGGGGGCACGCAATAATTTAACACTGCACCATCAGCAATCTCACCGGTCATTTCCATCATGTTGTCTCCGGTTGCACCGATGTAAACTGGCACATTGCGGGGTTCTTTCCGCCCGTGAACCACATCAAGTTCAATTCCATTCACATGGATAAACTCCCCTTCATACGTGACCCTTTCCATGTTTAAGAGACGTTTTAAAATTGTGACAGTCTCACGCATAGCTTTTAGAGGTTTGGTACGGTCAATTCCAACATTTTTTGCCAGGGGGTCCCACCATGCGCCAATACCGCAAATGATCCGATCAGGTGCCAGGTCATCCAGGGTTAAGAAAGTAGAGGCGAGCAATCCAATATTACGCGTCCAATTGTTGATCACTCCAGATCCTACCTTCAAGTGGTTCGTTACAGCAGCGTATGCAGCCATCGGTACTATGGCATCTCTTACCAGGCGACTTTCAGCCTGCCACACCGCTTCAAATCCACGGGATTCAGCATATTGAACATATTCCAGCCCATCGCGTAAATCGTGTGCGTCCTGCAGGTATAACGCCATTCGCTGTTTCATTTGGGTCTCCTTGTAAAGAACATTAGGAAGTTATTGGTTGTTGCATGCTACGTAATAACTCAAGATCTTCAGGCAGATCCAGGTCTAACGCCAGTGAGGGGGATTCGATTATTTCTACACGCGCGCCAGTTTTTTCGGCCTCGGCAGTGTGTTTTGCAAATGAGCCAGAGCCAAAGTGAAACTGGATCTGCCCGGCCGGATTTAAGTAAAGCATATTTGTGCCATCCTGCCTGCGGTCAGGGCTGATGATGACTTCAGGAGGATTACCAGTGTGACTTAGAAAGGCTTCGACTTCCAGCTCTGTGAGGAGTGGGAGATCGGCTGGAATGATGAGAATTTCATTGGCGAGGTAGGTTTTCGCCACCAGAGCAGCCCTCTTTAAGGCAGTGTTTAGTTCCGGGTTGCCATTCTCAAGGACAGTGCGCGCACCATACTCGCGTGCGAGTGTCAATGCACCCGGATCGCGACTGACAACCATAATGGTATCGATTCGGTTTACAGCGGAAAGAGTGCGAAGTGTATTGGAAAGTAAATTTTGATTTAAAGCGGTTCTTTCTTCTTCAGTCAATACAGGTGAAAGTCTGGATTTCCCCCTGCGAAGCGGTTTGACTGGCACAATAGCCCATAATGGCATATCAATGATCCTTGTTAATTATGTGATTACCGAATTCCAGAACTTCCTTTGCCAATCTGGTCTGTCTCGCGTCGTTCGGTATCAGTATTTCGGTCTCTAATGGAATTATACCGCATCGCCTGATCAGCTCAGCTTCATCGTGATCCACATGGTCGATGATGATTCCTGAGATTAAATCACCATAATACTTTGCGATGTTCAAAGAACTGGGTGTAAAACCCATTTCTATCATCATTTTTCCTGCTGGTCCTTTTACGGTTTTTCCGCCAATCAGGGGGCTCACTGCAACAATGACTTTCTCTCTCAATAAATCCCGCATACCAGGGATGGATAAAATTGGATCAATGCTCACAAATGGGTTTGATGGACAAATAATGATCAAATCTGAGGAGTGAATTAGATTTTGTAATTCGTCACTCAACCTCGCCTTTTCAATACCTTCAAAAATAATCTTCCTGACCACCGGTTGAAAGTGGTGCCGGACAAAATATTCCTGGAACGCCAAAACACCATATTCATCTGTTTCGATCAAGGTGCTTACGACGGAATCAGTCATTGGAAGGATAGTGTGTTCAATGTTCAATATGTGAGTAATAATCGCAGTCGCTTCAGTGAGCGAGTAACCCTGCGTTATCAATCTGGTTCTTTCAATATGTGTAGCGATATCACGATCACCAAGTGAGAACCAGATTGGGTGACCGAGCTGTTCTAATGCTGAAAGGACATGACGCGTATCATTTTTGATCCCCCAGCCTGTAGATGGATCGTTGATACCGGCCAACGTGTAAGTGACTGTATCAAGATCCGGACAGACAAGTAAGCCGGAATACATAAAATCATCACCGGTATTGACAACCACGGTAAGATTGTCTGGCGGTAACAAACGGGCAAGGCCGTTGGCAAGTTTGGCGCCACCGACTCCACCAGCCAGGGCGATGACTTTCATAAAGTAGATCCTTGAGATGGCTGATTATTTGAACAGGTCATTTTTTTCCGAGCGAATTAATTCCTGCAGATTTGATTCCCGTAATGGATATGGAAAACCTCTGGCTATAACACAAGGAATGGATTCATCTGCCTGGCCCATGACCAGTGAAGCTGCTGCAGCCAACTCATCGGCCGCGGCGATAATGGTTGCCCGCAGTTTGTAACCATATAGATCGAATTTTCCGCGCATGTCTACGATGCCTGGTACCCCTGCTATGCCGATTGTTGCCCCAACAGTTCCATTTCGCCACGCTCTACCGTGTGAATCAATAATGAGTACACCGACCTTACAACCAGTTTGAGCTTCAATTTTGGTCTGAATATTCCTTGCGGATTTATCTGGGTCTTCAGGTAATAGTAAGACGAAGTGTCTGGATTCTTCCCCCTGTACGGTATTGGAGTGATCGATACCGGCATTCGCACAAACGAAACCAAGTTTATGGCGAACAATGATCAATCCTTTACGGATGCGTAATACTTTCTTGCTTTCATCCAGAATTAACTGAATCAATTCGGGATTTTTTTGTGTGATTCTTGAAATGCGCTTGGCATTGAGAGAGGGCTTGATTGTGCGTAAGTCAACCATCCTACCCTCAGATTTGGATATTATTTTTTGAGTAATTATAAGAATGTCAGAAGAGCAAATATGGATGTTGTGGCTACGCGCATTATATATTATTATTTCGGAGATATCGTCTCCAGCATGAATGTCCGGCAATCCTTTGACCGGTATGATCGATAATACCCCGTCAGTTCTCACGAATTTCCTTCGTTACTCCCGTGATCTTGATTCCGGTTTCTTTGCTCCCGTATCGTTTATTGATATATAGCAGAACCGAAGTTAATCCTTCGATGACAAAAGCATTAGCCATCGGGCCGGCATCCCAGCCCGTCATCCCTGCATCTTCTACAAGTTTGATCACCGTGTCTCTGGCTTCTTTTGAAGTTCCGCAAACCAACACATCACAATCTATGTCTTTTTCGTTGATTAATCGTTCATATGAAATATTCTGAAAAGCAATCACAACCGGTGTGTCTTCACCCAGTATCTTTTGCGCTTCCCTGCCTGCGCTACCGGCAGCGGGCATCTGCGCAATGGTTACCTTCGGAGGAACCAGGGGTACAGATACATCAATAACGACCTTGCCTTTGATGGTATCTTTCAGAAATTCGAGCATGCTCACATGCGCAGAAAAGGGTACGGTCAAAACAACGATCTCAGCCCAGTCAGCTGCCTGGATGTTTTCCAATCCTGAAACCTTGCTGGCTTCCCCCGATAGAAGTGCGTTTACCTCGTCAGCTGCAAGCTGCGCTTTTTCAATGGCACGTGATCCAATAATCAGATTATGCCCGGCTAAAGCCCAGCGATAGGCTAATCCCCTGCCCTCTTTTCCGGTTCCCCCAATTATCGCTATCCGGTATCCAGATTTTTCTGCAACAGATTTAAAAATGTCGCTCATATCGCTTCCAAACCTCTCTGGAGAGTTCCAGTGCATGTTTACTCACTTCGGCTTCATCAATTCCCGAAATAACTCGATCTTGCATCAATACTTTCCCATCAACCATCGTAAGTGTGACCATTGAATCACGAAAACCGAAGAGAATGTGCCATGGCAAATTTCCTGTGGTCATCGCTGTAATGGGCTGATAATCAACGAGTATCAAGTCCGCCTTGGCGCCCGGCTCGATCACACCAATCTTGTCATTGAAGAAATGTGATGCCATCTGGGCATTGTTATTAGCCCCCATTTGTGCAACCAAAGCCCCATTCATTGCCCGCGGGTCACGTTTCCATAACTTGTGCGCCAGGTAACAGGAACGCCATTCATCCCACATGGCAAATGAGAAGCCGTCGTTGCCCAAACATACGGGTATACCAATTCTCAATGCGCTTTCTATGTCAGCCATTCCGACTGCATTGTTCATATTTGAACGAGGTTGATGGGTTAACCATGTCCCTGTGTCATAGATGGTGTTTACTTCCTTGCCATCCAGATGAACCCCATGAACGAATATTGAATTCTTTCCGGTTATCCCGTGTGCATCCAGCCTATCGATTACTCTCGTACCATGTTGGTTGAGACTTTTATATTCGTCGGATTGATGCTCTGCCACGTGGATGTGAAACCCGTATCCTTGCGGAATTTCTTTTCGGGATAATTCCAGGGTTTGATCTGACAGTGTCAAACCGGCATGCAAACCAAACATCGCTGTTACTCTCGAGCCGGCGGGGTTTTGCCGGAGCTTCTCTATCATGCGAACATTTTCTTCAACCCCAGCCCTGGATTTCTCCATGCCACCCCGATCAGTCACCTCATAACAAAGACTCGCCCTTATCCCAGTCTCGTTCACGGCCATTTCGATTACGTCCAACGATCCGTTAATAAACCCGGGTGAGGCATGATGGTCAAAAACGGTTGTGGTTCCATGCCTGATTGCGTCAATGATGCACACTAAAGCCGAATAATAAATGTCCTCTTTTGAAAGTGATTGATCTAAAGGCCACCAAAGTTTTTTCAATATTTCAACAAAATCTGCCGGTGCTTCCCCCGGGATTGCCATCCCCCGTGAAAAAACCCCGTAGAAATGAGTGTGGGCACAGATCAAACCTGGCATCAGCACTTGTCCCCCAGCATCCAGCTTTTCTTCATCCTGGAAACGCAATAGTAAATCGTCCTGCTTTTCCAGTTCTACAATGCGGTCCTCTACAATTCTGACGGCGTGATTTTCCAAAATCTGGTTTGTGTTCCCCCAGGTGATGATTCTGCAATTATAAATAATCATTTTGACCTCGCTTATTCAGAAAATAATTGTAGCATAAAGAGGTTGTCTAACGTTGCCATGGCCTTTCTGAATTTGCTGATCTGCTTATAGTGATACAATTGTCAAAATTTTACTTTGGAGACAAGCTGCAATGACATCTGAGGCTATTAAATACTTCGACACCCATTATGATCAGTTTCTTTCTGAGATGATCGATTTCATATCCATTCCATCCGTGTCTACAGATCCAGACCGCAAGGATGATGTTCTAACCGCAGCAAAATTTATTGCAAAAAAGCTTGAAGATATCGGGATGGAACATGTACAGATATTCCCAACACAAAGACATCCTATCGTTTATGCCGACCACTTACATGCTGATTCGCACCAGCCAACCGTACTGATTTACGGTCATTACGATGTGCAACCAGAAGATCCGATCGAATTATGGAATACACCACCGTTTGAACCTACCATCATTGGTGATAACCTCTACGCCCGTGGTGCCTCCGACATGAAAGGTCAAATCTTCGCCTGTGCAGCAGCCATACAATCAATAAAACAAACTGGCAGCCTTCCCGTCAATATCAAGTTCATCCTTGAAGGTGAGGAGGAAATTGGCTCCCCCAACCTTGTGAATTTCCTTAAAGACCACAAGGACCTTCTGCGATCGGATTTTGCTCTGAATACAGATGCCGGTATGCCCCGGAAAGATCTTCCAACCATCACCTATGGACTGCGCGGACTCTCGTACTTTGAAATTCGCGTTTTTGGACCGGATCATGATCTTCATTCCGGCAGTTACGGCGGTGTTGTGCATAATCCTGCCCAGGTTTTAGCAGAATTGATCAGTAAAATGCACGATGCCGATGGCAAGGTTACTCTACCCGGGTTTTACGACCTTGTTGCGCCTTTGTCACAGGAAGAAAAAACTGCGTTATCCAGGTATCAGGTCAACGATGAAGAGTACTGCCGACAAACAGGTGCGCCAGCGCTTTGGGGAGAAAAGGGATTTTCACCGCTGGAACGCATTGGCTCCCGCCCCACACTGGAGGTGAATGGAATAATTTCCGGATTCACAGGCACAGGCTCCAAGACGATTATTCCTTCCAAAGCGATGGCAAAGATCTCTACACGTCTGGTTCCCAATCAAAAACCGGAACTTGTTTATGAGCAACTTGTCAGCTTCATGGAGAAAAATGCACCCCACACTGTTCGGTGGGAAATTGATCAACTGAGCACTGGCTCACCGAGTATATCGGATATTAATATGCCTGCGTCGAAAGCTCTCCACAAAGCCTTTTTAGAAACGTGGGGTGTTGATCCGGCTTATAAACGCGAAGGTGGAAGTGTTCCAGTGGTGGCTGACATGCAAGAGATTCTTGGCATCGATTCTGTGTTAACTGGTTTTGGTTTACCCGATGATCGTATTCATTCGCCAAACGAAAAGCTTGATCTGCCAACCTGGCATAGAGGAATTCACTCTCTCATTCGATTTTTTGATAACATCAAGGTACAGGAAGCATGACCCATTTAAAAGACAACGAACTAAAACTGCCATCCTATGGAGGGCAGGCATTGATTGAAGGGGTACTAATGCGCGGTTCACGTTACCTTGCTGCTGCCTTCAGAGCGCCATCCGGTGAAATTATTGTGCAAACCGAGAAATTGGGCGGCCTTTACACATCAAAACTCACAAAGATCCCCTTCTTGAGGGGTTTGATCGTTTTATGGGACGCGATTGGGCTTGGCACCAAGTACTTGACAGTCTCTGCAAACATTCAAACCGGCGAAGATGAAAAGATCGAAGGACCTGCCATGACCCTTACGATCATCTTTTCCTTTGTAATCGCGATCGCTTTATTCTTTCTTGCGCCCGCGGGAATTGCCACCCTCTTTGAGAAGTGGCTCAATCTCACCCCGTTCACAGCTAACATGATCGAAGGTTTGATCAGGTTGATCCTGATCATTGGTTACATTTGGGCAGTAGGTAAAATGCCGGATATTCGAAGAGTATTTTCCTACCATGGCGCAGAGCATAAGACCATTAACGCATTTGAATCAACCTCGCCAATTGATGTTGGCTCAATAAAACCATTTTCCTTATATCACCCGCGCTGCGGAACTGGTTTTGTGGTTATTCTGGTGGTTTTCTCTATCTTGCTTTTTGCTCTACTGGGACCCATACCCAACATTTTCATAAAATTTGCCACGCGAATCATTCTTTTACCTGTTCTTGTGATGATTGCGTATGAATACATGAAGTTTTCAGCCAACCACATTGATCATCCCGTTTTCAAATACCTTTCCACCATAAATATGGCGATGCAAAGATTAACGACAAACGAGCCTACTGATGAAATGATTGAAGTGGCTGCAACAGCGTTTAACAGGATGTATGCGCTTGAACATGATGCTTAATCATGACCTTAAATTGTCGTCACTTTCTGATTGGCTTATTAGTAGGTACCATTCTTGGGGGGTTATTAGTTTTTTCCATAATCCGTATTCCTGAAGGCAGACCGATGATTCGAATACCTTCACCGGAAGCTACTAAAGGTGATCCGTTTTCAATTGAATCAACCGGGGGGAATGAGGGTAAAATAAATTTAAATAACGCTGATGTTGAAGAATTGGCCACATTACCCGGGATTG
This sequence comes from uncultured Anaerolinea sp., assembly GCA_964461605.1. Classification (GTDB taxonomy): domain Bacteria; phylum Chloroflexota; class Anaerolineae; order Anaerolineales; family Anaerolineaceae; genus UBA6107. The sequence goes on along the minus strand of CAYWVP010000015.1, from coordinate 6,873 downwards.
GAACAGTAAAAGCACAATCCATTATTGAGTTCCGGGAAAAATATGGCGATTTTGAAAATATCGCAGAACTCCTTTACATCACAGGTATTGGTAAATCACTACTGGCAGATATTGAAGATCTGATTTACGTAGAATAAGGATAATCTTATGAGCCTAAGACTCGAACTTGAACAAACAATGCACGAAGCCATGCGCAAAAGGGATGATTTGACTCGCGACACTCTCCGTATGGTTTTCTCATCAATAAAACAGGTGGAAGTGGAAACCCGAAAATCATTGGAGGACCAGGATATCCTTTCCATTCTTCAAAAGGAAGTAAAAATTCGCAAAGAAACCATCTCTGAGCTAAGTGGCACAGATCGCACGGACCTGGTTCAAAAAGCGGAATCTGAAATCGCCATCCTTGAAAAGTACCTGCCAGCACAATTGTCTGATGAGGA
>CAYWVP010000015.1:0-6333 GCA_964461605.1 uncultured Anaerolinea sp. | reverse complement strand
AATGAATCATTCACTAGCGAAGTTTTGACGAACAAAGCCAGGCAGGATGCCGCAAATGGGATTTCTCCAATCTACCTTCCTTCTGATCCCGCAATCAACCGCACTCAACTGGAAAGGCTTGATAGATCTCTTGACTTCATTGCCTCTGTGCGGGTAGATCAATATGCTTCCGAAGAACAAAAAATTATTGATATTTCAAGTGGCGAAAACCTTCTGATCGACAACGCAAGTGTAAAAATGCTCCTCAATTTATCAGAAGAACGATGGGGTGCTGTAAAAGAAGAAACCCACCGCGTATTAGAGTTGGTTATGCGGGAAAACATTCGTGATTACCAGATCCAGGAAAGGGTCAATAGTATTCCAGGTCTTGTAAATTACACCCTCGCAACTGAAGAAAGCCGGCTGGTTCAGACCCTCGTGACACCGTTTGTCGTTCCCAACTCTTTGTTTTCTGCTGCTGAGACAGAAAAAGCCAGGCAGAATGCTGCTGAGCTCGTTGAACCCGTCGTAAAAACATATGCTGAAGGACAGGCAATTGTACTGCGGGGACAGATCATATCGGCTGAACAGTACGAAGCACTCGATAAACTGAATTTGATTCGACCTGAAACGGTTACCGAGGACTATATATCCGCTGCTTCACTGATCCTGGTACTAAGCATCTTCATCATCCTGTATTTTTCGCGCCGCAAATCGACCACGCTTAATGAGTTGCGATCAATTTCTGTAATTACGATCTGTTTTTTGCTTTTCCTTGTCACAGCAAAAGTGATCATTCCGAACCGTACAATCATTCCGTTTTTCTTCCCGCTGCCTGCTTATGCCCTGATCCTGGTTTCCCTTTTCAACCTTGAATTGAGCATTGTATTTCCGCTTGTGTTGAGCATACTTGTCACATTTGGCGTTACAACAAATGCCGAATTACCAGTCTTCTACATTATCACAAGCCTGATTGGTGCCATCGTTCTTGGCAAAGGTAAAAATTTCGTAAGTTTTATCTGGGCAGCATTATCGATCACGATCGCAGGTATTCTTGTGATTGTGGCGTACCGGTTAACAAACCCCCTCACTGACATGATGGGGCTTGTTACACTTGCCGGCACTGTGATGTTAAATGGCTTTGCTTCCGCCAGCCTGGCACTTCTGCTGCATTTTTTACTTTCCCAACTGCTGGGTCTTGCCACCCCGCTGTACCTGACTGAGTTATCGCGCTCCGATCATCCATTGCTGAAGCACATGCTCCAGAGCGCTCCAGGCACATATCAACATTCACTCCAGGTGGCCAACCTGGCGGAACAGGCTGCCACAGCAATCAGTGCTGATGCGCTATTGACCAGGGTAGGCGCTTATTATCATGATGCAGGTAAATCGGCTAATCCCGCCTTTTTTATTGAAAATCAACCTCCCGGAAGCCTCGATTCTCACGATAATATGGACCCGGTTATTGCGGCGCAGACGATTATTTCTCATGTAAACGATGGTGTAAAACTGGCTGAAAAATACCACCTTCCTCCACGCTTGCAGGACTTCATTCGGGAACACCACGGTACCCAGGTCACGCGTTATCAGTTTAGCCGGGCTCTTGAACAACAAAAAGATGACCCGAGCAAGGTTGATGCAGAATTGTTTCGTTATCCTGGCCCACAACCTCGATCCAAGGAGACGGGAATCTTAATGCTTGCTGATATAAGCGAAGCAAGGGCAAGATCCTCTCCACCTAAGAATGATGAAGAATTACGGAATCTGCTCAAAAGTGTTTTTGATTTTATTCACAAAGAAGGCAGCCTTGCGGATACAAATCTCACTCTCAAGGATCTTTCCATGATCCAGGAGTCGTTCCGAAATACACTCACAAATACCTATCATCCACGTATTCAATATCCCGAGGATCGTGCTTCTTCAGTCAATAAGTAGCATCTATTATGAAAACCAATCTTATCAATATCGAATTTGACCCGGTTATCCATCAACCCGGTTTGTCAAAGGTCATTAAAAAGGCATGTGCCACAACGTTGTTAATGACAGACCCTGATCGACAATACGAACTTTCCATCCTGGTTTGTGATGATGAACAAATTCGTGAATTAAACCGGACTTACCGGGGGATTGATCACTCAACTGATGTATTGTCCTTCGAGGATTGTTACGAGTTACCTGGCACAGATATTTCTCATTTGGGTGATATCGCTATTTCCTATGCTGCTGCGGTCAGGCAGTCCGAAGCTGCCGGTCACAGCGTTGAGGCAGAATTTAGCCTGCTGGCGATCCACGGGGTACTTCACTTATTGGGATTTGACCACGCAAATTCTGAGGAAAAGGAGTTAATGTGGTCGATGCAGAGCAAATGCCTGCTTGAACTTGGTCTTGATATTAAAACGATCACGGGGGACAGTGAATATGCATAAGAATAATTCTTTTCCTTCTTCGCTCAGAAACGCAATCAATGGATTGATCTCATTGGTTAAACATGAAAAGAATGCCCGGTACCATCTTGCTGCAACAGTTCTCGTGGTCTTAGTGGCAGCATTTTTACATTTATCAATCGTTGAATGGGTGCTTTTGTTAGTTGTAATTTTTCTGGTCTGGATTGCAGAATTATTCAACACCACTTTTGAATACTTGTATGATCTGGTCAAACCTGAGTATGATCCGCTTGTAAAAATGGGGAAAGACATGTCAGCGGCTGCCGTGTTGCTGACAGCCGCTCTAAGTGTCATCGTTGGTTTGTTGATCCTTGGTCCTGCCTTGTTACGGGCTCTTGACCTCATTCCCGGTTAATATTTTTTATAAATAGTCTTTCAGGCTGTGTTCCACTGCATATGCGGCAGCTTCAGCCCGGTTGCTTACACCCAGTTTTGAAAGAATACTGCTCACATAATTCCTGACGGTACCCTCACCCAGGAATAATGCTTTGGCAATCTCACGATTCGTTCTTCCTTCAGAGACAAGCAACAACACATGCTTTTCCTGCTGTGATAAATTGGCAAAGGCAGATGCTTCTTCTTCTCGAACAGCTCGACGCACCTCCTGAAAAACTCTCTGGGTCACAGCTGGATCCAACAATCCCTCGCCTCTCCCGACTGCTTCAATAGCCTTAATAAGATCATCAGCTCCAATTTGCTTTAAAACATACCCTGAAGCTCCAGAGCGAATGGCTGAAAATAACATTTCGTCTTCAGCATAAGACGTTAGCATAATTACCCTGGTATCAGGGAAATTCTTAGTGATCTCTTCGCATGCCTCGATGCCGGATGCCCCCGGTAAACGAATATCCATTAAAACAACATCGGGAGAATATTTGTCTACTTTTTCTATTGCTTCTTTCGCGCTACCGGCTTCTGCCACCACTTCGAAGTAGGGGTGTTGATCCAGTAATGCCTTGAGACCCAGCCTGACAACCTCATGATCGTCCACGATCAGAATTCTTTGTTTTTGCATACTTTCCTCATCACTTTGCTTCTAATACCTATGTCCTTATATTATAAGTGAAACTGGACAATGGTCAGACCCTTGAATTTCTTCGTGAATAATTACATCTTTTACATTGTTGAGAAAACGATCAGATACCAGGTAATAATCCAAACGCCAACCAATATTTCTGGCTCGCGCAGTAAACCGGTATGTCCACCAAGTATATTGCACTTTTTCAGGATAAATCTCGCGGAATGCGTCTTTAAAGCCATTACTGAGATAAACATCAATCCATTCGCGTTCTTCAGGCAAAAATCCTGAGGTCTTGCTGTTCTCTTTGGGATTCGCCAGATCGATCTCAGTGTGAGCAGTGTTGAAATCCCCTGTAATTATCACGTTTTTTCCCTGCTTATGAAGTTCGTTGCAGTTTTCGAGCAAGTGGGCGTAAAAACGCAACTTAAAATCAACACGATCCTGGCCTCTTTGTCCATTAGGGAAATAATTGTTAACCAAAACAAAATTATCACTATCGATCCGGATTGTCCTCCCCTCCAGATCAAATTCATCCTTACCAATCCCGTTTACCATTCCATTAATTGTTAGTTCATTTTTGTAATAGGTGGCAACACCGCTATAACCAGGCCGCTCAGCGGCATTCCAGACCATTTTGTAACCGGGGATTTCATAATCCTCTGCGGACAACTGATCCAACCTGGCTTTAGTTTCCTGTAAACAAAGTATGTCAGGATCGAGACTGAGGATATTTTCCTTGAATCCTTTTTTCAATACCGCCCTGAAGCCGTTTACATTCCATGTTGTTATTTTCATGCATCACATCCCTTATGGTAAACTAATGGCATTGTGTAATAATGATAATATATCCTATGAAAACAGTCAAAATTATCAAATCCGGGCTACCGCAGGTTACAGTGACTGCTGGTGTGTGTGATACTTTTTTGACAAAATTTTCCGGCTTGATGTTTCGAAAAAAAATTGATCCTTATTATGGTCTCCTTTTTTCCGAAACCTCAGAATCTCGCCTAAACACCTCAATTCACATGTTTTTCATGAATTTTGACATAACTGTTTTGTGGCTCGATAAGAATTTTTCAATCGTTGATATCGCATCGGCAAAAAAGTGGCACCCGGCGTACATCTCTAGAGCGCCTGCACAGTATACACTTGAATTACATTTTGATAGGTTTTCTGACTACAAAATTGGTGACCAACTCCAGGTTAGAACTGATGCGTAAATTATTAATTCTTCTCTTGTTGCTGTTAATGTGTTTACCCACAACGAAGGTGATTGGTCAGAGCGGAGTCATCTATCCTGAATACACAATTCAACCAGGTGATTCATTGGGTTACATTTCCACTCTTTTTGGCACTACTGTTGAAGACATAGTAAATGCAAACGGTCTCTCAGATCCGGATCTGGTATCACCAGGTCAGGTAATCAAGATTCCTTCATTCCCGGGTAACAGCGGAAAACTCGAAATCATAATCACAGATCTGGGCGAATCATTTTCCTTATTGCCGGTCAAATATCGAATAGATGAGCAATCCTTCATAAAAATAAATAATGTGCTTTCGCCATCGCAAATCTATGTTGGATCCAGATTGATCATGCTGCTTCCTGCTGAATCAGCGCCTTTCCAGCCGGTTGCAAAGTTGGGAATCACGAACAGCTTGCTTGAAACCTCGATTGGAAAAAGGGTTAATCCATACACTTTATCCCTGGTCAACCAACGCTCAAATAAAAATTTATTCCTGCCGAATGATGTGATTTTTGCACCAACGAGTGATGAGGAACCGGGAATTGATCTGTATGCCCCTGAATTGGAGGATGTTCTACTATATCCCTTGCCACTCGTTCAAGGGGGTACTGCCGCATTTGCTATTTTCGCTAACCAGGCAGTCAGTCTATCCGGCAGCATTGGAGAATCCCAGTTAACATTTTTTAGTTCCGCTCCGGGGGAATATTTCGCTCTTCAAGGTATCCATGCGTTTGCTGATCCGGGGCTGGTTGATTTCACGTTGAACGTAACCGGTGAGGACGGCAAGATTAATACCTACACGCAGCAGGTATTAATTACAGAAGGTGTTTTTGATGAGGACCCGCCTCTTACAGTTGACCCCGCCACGATAGATCCATCCATCACAGAACCTGAAAACGAATTGGTTTATGAATTGATCAGCCAGAGAACACCAACCAGATACTGGTCTGGTCCTTTTTCCAGCCCGGCGTATTACCAGGAATACAACTCTTTATACGGTACACGGCGAAAATACAATGATGATCCTAAGCTTTACTTTCACACCGGGGTCGATTTCGCCGGCGGGTTAACATTACCGATCACCGCACCCGCTGCAGGCCAGGTTGTTTTTGCCGGTCCATTGACAGTAAGAGGGAATGCGGTTTTTATTGATCATGGTTGGGGTGTGTTTAGCGGCTTCTTTCATCAGGATACGCTCAAAGTGAAAGTCGGTGATAAGGTTGAGCTAGGCCAACTGATCGGCACCGTGGGCAATACTGGCAGGGTTAATGGGGCTGGAGATTATTATGGTGCCGGGGCTCACTTACACTGGGAGATCTGGGTAAATGGAATTCAAGTGGATCCACTTGATTGGCTATTCCGGGAATATCCATAAATCCTAAAAACCTAAGGTATAATGAATTCGTTAATCTAAAGAGCTAATGGTAAAAAAGTATGACGATAAATGAAGATTTTTGGAAGAACTTTCAAGTAACTGAGAATGTACTAGAAGATATTTACAACTACCTCCTCGAAACTGAAACTCCCCTCGATAAATTTGAAATCACCAAATATGTGATCAACCAGGCCATCCAGGACCAGGAACGTATTCAACTCGCCCGGATTTCATCTTTGGGCTCTGTCTATTTGCCGGAGAAAGTATTTG
>CAYWVP010000014.1:13841-18323 GCA_964461605.1 uncultured Anaerolinea sp. | reverse complement strand
AAAGTGATCGGACATAAAAAACCACCTTGAGATGTTGAGTGCAACATCCTTGGGTGGTGTAGTGTGTGAATGGTATAGTCATTCGTTTCTCAGCAACCGGACCGCTTGATTTTTTTCTGGTTCAGTGTTGGAACTACTAAGACAATAATATTTTAGCCGGATACAGGATTAGGGTCAAGCGTTATCGCTCTCCTACCTGTGGATCATTACATCTTTAAGGCACATCCAGGCTGATTTCAGAATCGAACGACCAGCATTAGATTTTGTCCTTTATAATTTGATTTGATACTTATCGCGTTGTGCTGATAACATTTTTGAAAGATCAGATTGGACTTTTCAATGCAAAAAGAGATCGAGAAAGCCGCAATAGAAACTGATTTCAGCTTAAAAGACGCCCGGGGTCTGGGCAATGTAGTCATGATCTTTTTCCTGACCTTGTGGGTGGTGGCGTTTACAGCTTTAAACCTGTTCCTGCGCTGGTCGGTCGAGCAGTCCATGTTCGAAGCTGATACAGGTATGGCAGATGGACGCTGGCTAGTTCAATTGGGCTATGCGTTGATCGTGTTCCTGCCTTTACTTGCTGTTTACTTCGGGGCGAAATCACCCAGGATCAAGTTAATGTTGGGATTATGGCTGATCGGGGGGGTATTTGCTCTCTTCTCAGTTGCGGCTAAAACACTTTACCTTACCGCGCAGGTCCAATCTTATTTGTTACTGTCCCTCATTTTGATTGTAACCTCCGTAATATTGATCCTATTGACGAAAAATCAGTCAGTTGACAAATCCGGGCAGCAGAAGTCACGCTTGACCGGTACAGCAGTGTTGGCAGGTGTTGGTCTGGCGACTCCGTGGATCCTGTGGGGGGCTTTGGGTTCGCCTAGTGACACATTGTTGGTAATTGTTTTAGGATGTTCCTTCGCTTTTTTCCTGGTTAGCGCCATTTATCCACTGTATTTCAACAAGACCCAGCCTGTCGGAAGCCGGGTTGGACGTGGTGAGTATCTATTTGATGGTTTTGTTCTGGCAGTTTTTCTGCTAATCGTCATGACTGGAATCAGTCAGAATGGATCCCAAATTCTCCTCGCTCTTGTCATACCCCCGGCTGGATGGTTAATTGCCGCGATTGCAGCAGCCGGACGAAACCGAAAAGATCACGGCCGGTTGGCAGTCGGGATCATTTCAACTCTTGCGCTCTCTCTCCCGCTGGCTTTCTTTGACATGGATGAACTCGCCTTGATCATTTCGGGCACAACCAGCACAGAAGTCTTTTATTGGGCACAACGGGCGGCATGGTATTCGTTCATCTTTCTGGTCGCGCTTGCACTGGTGATATTGGTTTTCTTTCCGTTGCATGAAAAAGCCAACCTGGATCGAAGGATCAATTTGGGGCTGATCTTATTGAGCACAATGGAATTTTTTGTTCTGTATCTTTTCATCGGGCAACCCGGTTTCTTTGGCGACCGTTTGTTCGTGATCATGGAAGAGCAGGTATCCACAAGCGCACTTGAGATTGCCTTACCGGTAAATGAGAAAAAACTTACGCTGTATTCCAGTATGATCAACGTGGCGAATGACTCGCAAGCGGCACTTCGCAATAAGCTGGATAGGCAAGGGATCGCTTACACACCTTATTACCTGGTCAACGCAATGGAAGTGGATGCCGGGTGGTTCACAAAGAACCGACTCTCCAGTTTTGACGGGGTGGATCGGGTGCTTGATAGCCCTCGCTTGCGGCCGTTGCGGCAGCTGCCTGAAACAACCAAAGGCGATGTACTGGTACCCCAGGAGGGGACTCTGTGGAACCTGGAGATGATCAATGCCCTTCGGGTGCACAAGGAATTGGGAATTACCGGTGAGGGGATTCTTGTTGGACAAACTGATTCAGGTGTGGACATTTCGCATCCTGAACTCGGGAACAGTTACCGTGGTAGGGGAGGATCAAATGATTACAACTGGCTGGATCCCTGGAACGCTTCGGTTTCACCAGTGGATGTTGGCGGGCATGGTACAGGCACGTTGGGGATCATAAGCGGTGAGACCCGTGGTATCGCTCCAGACAGCGAGTGGATCGGTTGTGTAAACCTGGCCCGCAACCTCGGCAACCCGGCTTTATACCTGGATTGTATGCAGTTTATGTTCGCTCCTTATCCGCAGGGCGGAGATCCGTTTCAGCACGGTGACCCCTCAAAAGGCGCGATGATCATCAACAACTCTTGGGGATGTCCGGAGGTTGAGGGATGCGACCCGGGTGTATTTGATCAGGCTGTGGCAATGCTAAAATCGGCCGGGATTTTCATGTCTGTGGCTGCCGGGAACAACGGTTATTATGGCTGTTCGACCATCGCTGATCCGCTCTCCATCTATGCGGACGTTTTTACTGTCGGGGCTGTGGATAAACTGGGGTATTTGTCACCTTTTTCCAGCCGCGGTCCGGTTAACGTGGATGGAAGCGGTCGTGCCAAACCGGATTTGTCAGCGCCGGGTGAAATGATCCTGGTTGCGGCACCAGGCGGTACTTACACGTTCAGCAGTGGTACTTCATTTGCCGCTCCGCATGTGTCCGGGGTGGTCGCATTGATGTGGTCTGCGAACCCGGTATTGATTGGAGATATCGAGACCACTACCCGGATATTGATCGAAACCGCCCGGCTGTATGAAGGCACTGAGGGCGGCTGTGGTGGAGCGATGTACGAGGCTGGTGCTGGTATACTGGATGCTTACGCTGCAGTTAATGCGGCAATGGATCTTAAGTAGTTCAAATGAATCCAATTGATCCGACGAGGGTTATTAGTTGCAGAAGTTGAAAGGGTTTAACAACGCTCAGAGTGCTGATGTCGATACCGTGAAACTGGCGGTGTCCGGCGATGCAGAGGCGTTCAGCACTCTTTACGAGCAAAACGTGACGCGCATTTACAACTACATTTTTTATCGCATTGGTTCAGAGGCGGATGCGGAGGATCTTACTGCCAGGGTTTTTCACCGGGCGTTTGGGCACATTGAAAAATACCAGGAAAAGGGAGTACCTTTCACCGCCTGGTTGTATCGCATAGCCCACAACCTGACGGCCAACTGGTATCGTGACACCAGGCGGCGCAAGGAAGTATCACTGGAGGATCATACCGATATTCCGCACCTGGCCGAATTACCGGAAAGAGAAATGGAAAAAACACAGGAGAAGGAATTATTGCTGAATGCCATCCGTCGCTTGCCACAAGAACGCCAGCAATTGATCCTGCTCAAATTCCTGGAGGATCTTTCAAACGGTGAGATAGCGATGATCATGGGCAAAACGGAAGGCGCGATCAAGAGTTTATATCATCGCTCTTTGATCGCTTTGAGAGAGCAGGTTATGGAGATCAGTGGTTTGGGTGAACAAAACGAGATCAAGGATTAATGGGGAAAAATGACAATGAATGGGTTGGAACAGGCTGGTGGCAAAGGATTATGGGGATTGGAAGAAAAGCTTTCCTCTCTTCTTGAACCGGTAAACCCGGATCCTGAGTTTGTGGATGCTTTACGACTGAAATTAGTACAGGCACCGACTGTAATCCTGGAAACAGGTAGAAAGAAAGTGTTGTGGATGGTCGCAGCAGCTGGAATGGTTACAGGTGCTTTACTGGTCTGGTTGCTTCACCGGCAGCGAGACAACGATTGAATCGTACAACCTGAATTACAAACCAAGTTTTTCCCGTAACTCGTAAGTGGAGGGTTCCACCAAGACCGAACCATCGGGAAACACTATTGTGGGAACGCTGCGGTAACCCTTAGCAACGCTTTCGACGAACCTGGCTGCACTCTCGTCCGTATCGATATCCACCCACACATATTCGATATGTTCCTCTTCAAATATCCTTCTGGCTCTTTTTGTTGAACCACACCAGGTGGTTCCGTACATAATGATCTTGATCGGAGGAATTTCGGTCATGCGGGGGCTCCTAATAATATCGTATATTTGTATTTTAATTCTACCGCTCTTTGGAGGCAAGCATGTATTCATGCTTGTCCAAGGTTTTTGATTTTCCTTCTCATTGCTTGCGTGTAGTTTGTATATGATGTTTGTGTTAAAATCATTTCCATGAGTTACCGTACTGTATTTATGGGATCGTCTGATTTCTCGGTTTCCATCCTTGAAGAATTAGCCAGGCATTACCCGGTCTCTGGTGTAATTACGCAAGCCGACAAACCAGCCGGAAGGGGCAAGCAGTTGACTCCGCCACCAGTAAAGCTGAAGGCGCAGGAGCTGTCGCTGCCTATCCTTCAACCGGAAAAACTGAAAACACCTGAAGTCTTTGAACAACTTGTCAACTGGCAGCCTGATTTCATTGTCGTAGCTGCGTATGGCAAGATCCTGCGGCAGAATATTCTGGACCTGCCGCGTTTTGGCTGTATCAATGTGCACGCGTCTTACCTGCCGCGCTGGAGGGGAGCTTCACCGATACAGACGGCCATTCTCAACGGCGATTCCAGCACCGGGGTGACCAT
>CAYWVP010000014.1:0-13741 GCA_964461605.1 uncultured Anaerolinea sp. | reverse complement strand
GAGGAGCTTGAACGAAAAGTGCGCGCTTTCATCGACTGGCCGGGTGCAGTGATGGATTTTGGCGGTCAGGCGTTGAAGATCCGAAAAGCCCGCGTCATCCCGGGTAAGGGTGAACCGGGTGAGCGAATAATCATCGACCATTTTCCCTGTGTCAATACCGTCGATGGCAAACTGATGCTGCTGGAGGTAAAACCGGCCGGCAGGAATTGGATGAGCGGGGCAGATTTTTTGCGCGGAGCGCGTGACTGGTAGCTTACTTGGGCTTCTTACTATCAGGAATGAAACGTTTGCGCCATTCGTAAAGAATATTCAGGGCTTCGATCGGGGGAAGGGTATTCAGATCGAGCTCTTTTAATTCCTCCAACAAAGGGTTTGTCTCAGGGAAAAGCGTTAGCTGCTGGGAATGGCTATGGTCAACCTTAACAGTTGATCCTGACGTGGCTTCCAATTGAGCCAGGATCTCGCTGGCTCGCGAAATGACCGGCCTGGGGATCCCGGCCAGTTGTGCCACGTGTATTCCGTATGATCGATCTGTACCACCAGGGACGATCTTGTGTAAGAAGATCACCTGGGTTCCGTTTTCTGCCACGGCAACGTTGTAATTGCGGATTCCAGGCAGCAGGTCGCTCAATACGGTCAATTCATGGAAATGCGTGGCAAAGAAGGTACGCGCGCGCAGGCGGGGATGGTTATGGATATACTCGATTACTGCCCAGGCGATGGACAAACCGTCATAAGTCGATGTACCGCGCCCGATCTCATCCAAAATGAGCAAACTGCGGCTGGTGGCGTGGTTGAGAATATTGGCAGTTTCGATCATCTCAACCATGAAGGTGGATTGCCCGGCATGGATCTCATCCTGCGCACCGATGCGGGTAAAGATTCTGTCCACGATGCCGATCCGGGCGCTCTTGGCTGGAACGTACGCGCCGATTTGCGCCATCAGCACGATCAATGCCACCTGGCGCAGGAAAGTGGATTTGCCGCTCATGTTGGGGCCTGTGATGACCCGAATGAGCTCACCTTCCTCCAATACAACGTCATTCGGCACAAATCTTTCCCCTTTCAAACTGGTTTCCACCACGGGGTGTCTACCATCGATGATCTGCAATACCGGCTCTTCCGCCAGGGTGGGGCGGACATAACTTTGTATGGCTGCTCCTTCTGCCAGTCCGGCAAACACATCCAATTCACCCAGCAAGCGGGACGTGGTGAGCAATTGATCGACGTGGGGCAGGATTGCCTGGCAGATTTCTTTGAACAAACGGTTTTCAATCTCACGGATTCTTTCTTCAGCATTCAATACCAGAGATTCGTATTCTTTCATCTCCGGGGTGATGTATCGTTCCGCGTTCACCAGGGTTTGCTTGCGAATGTATTCCGGCGGCACCTGCCCGGTATTGCTGTGGGTTATCTCAAGATAATAACCAAATACCTTGTTGTAACCAACTTTGAGGGTTCGAATACCGGTTCTATCCCGTTCCACCGCCTCCAGGTTGGAGATCCATTCCCTGGCATGACTGGACATCTCGATGACATTGTCCAGCTCTTCCGAATATCCGCTGCGGATAATCCCTGTATTTTGCAGCGTAGCAGGGGGATCATCAGCAATCGCGTCTTTCAGCAATTCCAGAACAGGGTGACACAAATCCAGATTCGCGAGGATGGGCTTTAATCTGGATGATTCCTCGTTTAGTGTACCCAAGACCTGCGGCAGGGATTGCAGGATCGACCGGATTCCGGTGAGGTCGCGCGGCTGGGCTGAATTACTCACCACCCGGTTGGTTAACCGCTCAAGATCACCAATGTGTTGCAGCTCAGACCGAAATTCTGCGCGGAGCAATGAGTTTTCGAAGAAAACAGCGATATTATTTTGCCGCCGTTCGATCATTTCGATATTAAGCAGCGGTTTGCTTACCCATTGCCGAATGCAGCGGTGACCCATGGGTGTGATCGTACGATCAAGAATGGATAGCAATGACCCCTGCGTCTCCCCGCGGCGTATGGTCTCGGTGAGCTCCAGATTCCGGCGGGTGGCTGCATCCAGCATCATAAACTCACTGGTGTTGTAAGTGGCAAGCCCTTTCAACATCGCGATTGCTGATGGTTGTGTTTGCTCTAAATATTGGAGGATCACACCGCAGGTTTGTGTAGCCAGCGGCAGGTTCTCCAGGCCGAAGCCTTCAAGTGTGGAAACCTCCATCTTACGTAAGAGGATCTCTCGACAGCGACCGGTTTCGAAGCGCCATTCAGGCAAGGTGGTCAGGCTGCCGTTGGGGCTGCCAGTCAATTTCATCGATTCAGGGAGCAGTATTTCGACCGGGTTCAACCTGACCAGCTCCGACCGCAGGTCGGTGAGAGGGTCGGCGGATTCGATCTGTGTCACGGCAAATTCACCGGTGGTGATGTCTGCATACGCGACACTGAACTGGTCTCCATCGATCCTGGCTGCAGCGAGAAAGTTGTTCTCATGGCTGTTCAACAACCCCGGCTCGATCACGGTTCCCGGAGTGACCACACGCACGACTTCACGTGGAAAAATTCCCTTGGTGGGTTGTTCACCAACCTGTTCACAGATGGCCACGTGGTACCCTTTATCGATCAACCTTGAGAGGTAATTTTCCGCCGCATGATAAGGGATACCAGCCATCGGCACGCGGTTTCCCTTGGCTACATTGCGTGAAGTGAGTACGATGTCCAATTCGCGGGATGTGATCTGCGCATCGTCATCGAAGGTTTCGTAGAAATCCCCCAGGCGAAAGAACAGGATCGCGTCGGGATATTGTTTCTTGATATCAAGGTATTGCTGGCGGATAGGGGTTACATCTTCTGGCATGGTATTCCGCTGTGATTAGACACTGGTAGAGAATAATTCAAAAGTAATCATCAATGACAGAATAACGTCTACAGCTTTTGGCCGCATTCAGCGCAGAACTTGGCACCGGGTAATAATTTTGCTCCGCAGCCCGGGCACTTATCCTTTGGTTTTAAAGAGAAACCGCATTCCGGGCAGAACTTTGCATTCGTTGCCAGTGGTTTTTCACAATTGGGGCAGGTGGCGGTGATGCCCTCACGCCAGTCTTCTGTGGTTAATTTTTTATCTTCTTCTGCCATCGCCGCATGCGCCCAAACCTCTTCAACAGAGCGGGATGCCTGGGCAGCAGCCATTTCCACGCCGAGATCAGGTGCGCATTCTTTACAAAGCCCTTTCTTGGTGTTCCAGCATTTTTCCCGGCAAACCCAGGTGTTACAACGTGGACATTGGATGAAGTATGGTTTGATCTCGCTGACAGCCTCGGTGAAACTCTCATCATGGGCGTGTTCCCAGGTGGCCGAATGAACACGTTCTCCGAGGTTAGCCGCCCTGCCCAGGATGCCACCGAACAGATTGCTGGCTGTATCGAGCGCTGTGCTGATCTTGCCGGTTAGTGAGGGTTTGAAAGTCGTGCGGTAGCCGGAACCACAACGGTCACAAACAAATTCGTATTGAAAACCCTGATCTGTGGAAAGGTCACGATAATTATTGGCAAATTCCAGATGTTCCACCATATTAGGTCTCCCGGGTTAAAAAAGGTTGCTTGATAAGTTAAGATTATATCCCAAATACGATTTATGATTTATTACGGTTGTTATTGGGTATAATAGGCAGAACTTTCTCCCGGAGCGGATCATGCCATCGCAAACTGAACATCACATTTTTAATGGAATTGAAATGGGGGTTGGTACCTGGGCTTGGGGAGACAGGCTGGTGTGGGGGTTTGGAAATGGATATTCAGAAAATGAAGTCAGGGAAGCTTTTCTTACAAGTGTCAGGGGAGGGATCCGGTTCTTTGATACAGCTGAAGTGTATGGTCAGGGGAAATCAGAGCGAATTCTTGGTGAATTAATTGAACAAACCGGTGAGCAGGTGATCATTGCCACCAAAATGATGCCTTTCCCATGGCGGGTATTTAAAGGGTCACTGCGCATAGCATTAAAGAACAGTCTAAAACGGTTGAAACTGAACCGGATAGCGTTATACCAGATGCATGTATCCCTTCCTCCGTTGAATCCGAAAACCTGGATGAGTCGCATGCTTGAGCTGCATGATGAGGGATTGATCGATGCCATTGGGGTATCCAACTACAGCCTGGCGCAGACGATAGAGGCGCATGAAACGCTTAAGCAACACGGTGCGCGATTGGCTTCGAACCAGGTGGAATACCATCTCCTGGACCGGCACATTGAAAGGGATGGTTTATTGAGTTATTGCCTGGCAGAAGGAATAAAGGTAATTGCGTATAGCCCATTAGCTATGGGAGTCCTGACCGGTAAGTACACTTCCGCAAATCCACTCCGTGGAACAAGGGCAGCGCGTTATAGCCGAGATTACCTTGCCAAATTACAGCCCATGTTTAATGCCATGGCCCGTATTGGTAATGAGCATGAAGGAAAAACCACTGCACAGGTGGCACTGAATTGGGTCATTCAGAAACAAGCTTTACCCATCCCTGGTGCAAAGGATGCGCAGCAGGCTGAGCAAAATCTAGGCGCCATTGGATGGCGATTAACCGCTGATGAAATGACGATGTTGGATGAGTTGAGTCTGCCGGTTCAAAAATCCGGCTTACTGTAAGGGTTTATTCAACGAATTCGAGTTCTTCTTCACCTAAGGTGGATAAATCACCTTCCGCCTGTAAACGAATTTCTCCAAAAAGGTTATCCTGGTCGGCTCCAACCATATGCCTCTTCACCAGTTCAAGTAACGCAAGAAATGTTACAACAACTTCGATGCGGCTTGATCCATCCTTGAGAATCGTTTTAAAATTCGTGGAACCTGATTTCTGTAAGGTTTCTAGAATGAGGCTTATCTTCTGCCGGATGGTGTACCTTTGTGTAGAAACCACCTCGCTAAGTGGTGGCAAATTGTTAGGATTTCGAAAAACTTCACGGGCAGCCAGTACCAGATCTTCCAGTGTGAAGTCACTCATATCAAGCTTTGATGGTAGCTGTGCAGAAGGATTTGAATCCAATCTCAGGTAGGTGTGCAACCCCGCGCTTTCGCGTTCTTCAAGGAACCTGGAAAGGTCCTTGAATTTCTTGTAAATGATCAATTGCCTCGCCAGTGCTTCACCGGGATCTTCTTCCGATTGCAGGCTTGGTATTGTCGGGCGAGGCAGAAGGGCTGATGATTTGATCTGAACCAGCTTGGCTGCAATCACGAGAAAAGCTGATACCTCAGCCGGGTCCTGAACTTCGAGATTGTGCAAATGCGCGAGATATTGATCGGTTACCTGAGCGAGGGAAAGGCGGGTGATGTCCAGCTCCGCTTTTTCGATCAGTTGAAGCAATAGATCGAGGGGTCCACTGTAGACCTCCGTATCGATCTTATAACCTTCAGTCTGGTGTCCGGCAATTTGAAAATCCACGCTGGCAATTATAGCAGATACAAACCGGATGCGATATGCGATGGTTTATAATCAGAGAATTGGGTGAGTAAAACAAAATGATAATGTCAAATATGCCCCAAATTTGTTGTTCTTCCTGCGGAGCACCGTATCCGCATGAGGATACCCCGTTTTTGTGTCATTGCGGTGGTGTCTGGGATTATTCACGGTTCCCGGTTTATTCTGAGCCAGATCAACACCAGGAGTATAGAGGATTATGGCGTTACAGATCCTCCCTTGGGTTGTCTGATGATGCTCCAGTCATAACCCTCGGGGAGGGCGGTACCCCGCTTCTGGCTGGAAATTTCAATGGGATATCCCTGTACTATAAGCTCGAAAGCCACAATCCTACCGGATCATACAAAGACCGCGGCTCGGCAGTCTTGGTCAGTTTTCTCGCTTCACGCGGTGTCACCGATGTCGTGGAGGATTCATCCGGTAACGCCGGGGCTTCGTTGGCTGCGTATTGCGCAAGGGCGGGTATTTCAGCTCGAGTGTTCATTCCTGAATCAGCTTCCGGACCGAAACGCTGGCAGATCGAGCAATATGGAGCCAGGGTTGAAAGCATACCCGGTCCGCGGGCGAATGCGGCTGCAGCAGTGCTGGAGGCAGCACACGCAGGGAGTACATACGCCAGCCACGCTTACATGCCATTCGGATTGACCGGTATTGCTACGATCGCATATGAGATCGTAGAAGACCTTGGGGGTATCCCGGGAACCCTGATTGCACCGGTTGGACATGGTGGATTGCTCTATGGCATTCTTTTAGGCTTTGAAGCGCTGCTTGCTGCGGGTTTTACGGATAAAATGCCACATTTCATCGGTGTACAGGCAGAGGCATGCGCACCAGTGGTTGCAGCATACAGAAGAAGTTTGTTTGACATACCGGAAATTCAACCAGCAGCAACGCTCGCTGAAGGAGCAAGTGTTGTGCGTCCTTTGCGTGCCGGACAAATAATAAAACGTATGTATGCAGGTGCCGGAAAGATGGTCAGTGTTAGCGAGCAGCAATTGCGCGAGGCGTACGTTAGAATCGCTCAACAGGGGATCTTTTGTGAACCAACAGCCTGTTTGTCCCTGGCGCCCCTACTAGATGATAAAATTGAGGTGGTGGAACCTGTTGTTGCGATCCTGACGGGTTCTGGTTTAAAAACAAATTCGATACCATTATAGAATAATGTGACCGCGAACCCCCCTGTTGAGGGAGGTTGGCGCTCTCCTTATTCGGGGAGAAAATTTTTGGATAATCCCAATACAAAACCGAAAACTGAATCGCCAGCTGATTTGGCAACCCGTTTGTTACCGGATATGACCGACATTCTTTTGTTGAGTCGTGCACTCACGCATCGCTCTTATCTCAATGAGCACCCTGAGGCTTTGGAAGACAATGAAAGATTGGAATTCCTCGGCGATGCTGTGTTGGATTTTGTGGTGGGTGCCTGGCTTTACAACCGGTATCCTGAGATGCCCGAGGGTGATCTGACACGGATGCGATCTGCTCTGGTGCATACGGAACAACTGGCGAATTTTGCCTTGGAGATCGGACTGGGTGGAGCAATGCGACTTGGCAGGGGAGAACTGCAGGCAGGCGGTTACAATCGACCGGGGTTGCTCTGCGATACTTTTGAAGCGGTGATTGGCGCAATTTACCTTGACTCTGATATTGATGGGGTTAGAAAATTTATTGACCCGATGCTCGAAACAGCAGCGGATGATATCCTGATCAATCACAAGGATGAAGATCCGAAAAGCAATTTACAGGAATGGGCGCAGGGCAACGGTTACCCTGCTCCGGTTTACACTACCCGCAGCTCCTCAGGTCCTGATCACTCCAAGTTATTCGAAGTTGATGTGCTTGTAGATGGCAAGGTGTGTGGCACGGGGATCGGATCGAGTAAACAGGCCGCTACCAAGCAGGCTGCAACCATGGCTATAAAAAATCTTCACATTGCTGAATGGGAATCCGGCGCTAAATGAAACCAAGACTGAAATCTTTGGAATTACATGGTTACAAAACCTTTGCTGGCAGGTCGTTATTCGAATTTCCAGGCAATATCACAGCTATCGTCGGACCGAATGGTTCAGGAAAGTCCAATATTGCGGATGCCATCCGCTGGGTTTTGGGGGAACAATCCTACAGCCTGCTGCGCGGCAAAAAGACCGAGGATATGATCTTCCTTGGATCTGATCAGCGTCCGAAAGCCGGGATGGCCTCTGCTACGATCCAGTTTGATAATGAACATGGCTGGCTGCCAGTGGATTATTCTGAGGTCGGGATATCACGAAGAGCGTATCGCGATGGGAGTAATGAATACCTGCTCAACAAACAACGCGTCAGGTTGAAAGACATATCTGAACTGCTGGCCCAGTCAGGTCTGGCGGAACGCACTTACACCATCATTGGTCAAGGCCTGGTCGATGCTGCCCTCTCGCTTCGCCCGGAGGAACGCCGCAAATTCTTTGAAGAAGCCGCCGGTATCGGCCTGTTTCGTTCACGTCGTGAAGAGGCATTGACACGTTTGGATAACACCAGACGCAATCTTGAGCGGGTTACGGACATTCTGGGTGAATTGGAACCGCGCTTGCGCAGCCTGGAACGGCAGGCCAAGCGTGTGGAAGAATATGATCGCGTGAAGGCAGACCTGCAGGTTTTGCTAAAGGATTGGTATGGTTACCATTGGCAAAACTCTCAAAAGGAACTGCTGCGCAACCGTGAGGTATTAAAAAACCAGGAAGAAAAAGTAACCCTGGCACGTGGTAGACGGACAGAGATTGAAAAACAGGTTGATGAGGTCCGCAACCGTTTGCAGGAATTGCGTTTGCAGTTAAATGGGTGGCATACGGAATCGGCTGAGTACCATAACCAGCGAGAAAAGGTTAGCCGTGAGATTGCGGTCCTTGAGGAGAGGCTAAGGTCCTATCAAACGCAGGAGACAGCACTGCAAAGTGATCTGATACATAACGAAGAGTTGGCAGCTACGCATCAGGATAAATTGCTTGTGCTTCGATCTGAAATCGAAAAAGTAAATCAGGAATTGTTGGAATGTCGTGAACAACTAGCTTCAGTTCAAGCTTCCTTCTCAAAACGAAAGGTAGAGCGGGATCAAATTGAAATAGCCCTGGGACAAGCGCGAAAAAAACTGGTTACGCTGGAAACCCGCCAGGTCCAATTAAAAGCGCATCAACGCGAGCTCCAAAATCGGATCGAAAACTATGCTGCAAGCCGCGCTCACCTGCTCGAAGATATTGAAAAAAATCAGAACAACCTGGCCGTTTCCCGCAAAAAATTGGAGGAAACGAAATCCAGCAAGGATGAACTGGAAGCACGAGTGGAAAAAAGTGAGATTGCACTCAGAAATCTTCTGGAGCAGATCTCGGAACTCGATGAAGCTGAGAAGAAGCTGAACCAGGAACAAAGCCGGCAAGAGACCGACCTGGCAAAGTTAAGAGCCCAGTTGGAGGTTGTACAGCAGGCTGAAATGGCATTTGCGGGAATGGGTGACGGGGCAAAAAGCCTGCTAAGTGCAATGAAGAGCGGTAGATTTCCCGGCAGGCTGCGCTCAGTGGGTAGTTTCCTTGAAGTACCATATGAACTGGAAACAGCGATTAGCGCTGCCCTGGGGGATCAATTGGATGCCCTGTTGTATGATGAAAACACCGATCCTGAAGCAATTCTGGCTTTTCTGGAATCTGATGATTCCGGTAGGGCGATGCTGATTCCTGCTGACCAATCCAAAACCTTTGAAAAAATCAAGCCATTCAATGCGCCAAACGTAATCGGTATTGCCTCCGATCTGGTAAAGTCGGATAACGCATCACAAAGATTGATCACTTATCTGCTGGGACAAGTACTGGTTGTAAAGGACCGCCGCACTGCGCGTGATCTGGCAAGGCAACTACCGGATTCTGGGAGGGTGGTGACACTCAAGGGAGAAGTCTTCACTGGTAGTGGAGTCATCATCGCAGGGAAAGAAAGCCGGGCAGCTGTGATCAGCAGACCACGACAAAAAAAGGATCTTCAAGAGAGCATTGACCACCTTGAAAAAAACCGACAGGGTAAACTGAAAGAACTGGATTCGCTCGGCGCTCGAGGCAAAGCATTAAAGGATCAACGAAAGATTCTCGAAGGTGAGCTGAAAAGTTTTCAATCCAGATTGCAGCAAGCCAACCAGTCCAATAATTTGGCTGAGCGTGATCTTGCCCAATTGACCCAGCAGGTCGGATGGCAGAACACCCAGCTCAAAACCTTGGCTGGCCAGGTAGCAAATGCAGAAAGTGAATTTAAAACCGCTCAATCTGAAGTGGATTCCAATGAAAAAGGAATTCTCACTCAAAACCAGGAGATACAGCAACTTCTTACCAAATTACGTTCCATTTCAATTGATGAGTTACAAAGTCAACTGGTTCATTGGACAACGACCCAGGCTATCACTGAACGAGCTGTTAAAGAGGCAGAATCACGGTTGCGTGAATTTGAGAATACGATCGCGCAGAATCGGTTATTAAAAGAACAAATTATGCGCCGCATCGCTGATATTGAGAGCTCAAGTACAGAAGCACAAATTGCCAGCAAAAATGCCAGGGCAGAAGAAGAAGTTGTAAACGAACGTATCTCGCAATCCAGGCTTCAAATCGAACCAGCTGAGACAGAATTAAGATCACTTGAAACGGAGTACTCCAGGTTCCAGCACGAATATTCAATCATGCAACAATCAGAAGCCAACGCTGATCGGGTTTTTACGCAAGCACAACTAGAATATTCCCGCAGCCGTGAAGCGCTTGACAGTTTGCGGCGGCGAATAGAAGAGGATTTTGGCCTGGTGGCTTTAGAATATTCGGATGATGTAGCCGGTCCAACCCCGCTTCCATTGGAAGGGATCGGTCAGCTGGCCGCACTGACGGAGTTACCAAAAGGATTGGATGAGTCGATCAATCGACAGCGGGCTTTGCTCCGCCGGATGGGTGCGATCAACCCTGACGCGTATAAAGAATACCAGGAAGTCAAGGAAAGACATACCTATTTAACTTCCCAGCTGGCTGACCTGGAAAAAGCGGATGGTGACCTTCGCCAGATCATCACTGAATTGGACGATATTATGAATCGGCAATTCAGGACAACCTTTAACGCAGTTGCAGCGGAATTCAAAGAGATGTTTGCCCGACTCTTTGGTGGAGGATCCGCCCGCCTGGTGATGACAGATACCGAGAATCCAAGCGAAACAGGCATTGATATCGAGGCCAGGCTGCCCGGTAGGCGTGAACAGGGGCTATCCTTGCTTTCGGGTGGGGAACGCTCCCTTACAGCGGTTGCGCTTGTCTTCTCGTTGCTGCGAGTGTCGCCTACACCTTTTTGTATCCTGGATGAAGTGGACGCGATGCTGGATGAAGCGAACGTCGGGCGTTTTACAGAGCTGCTGCACGAACTGAGCCAGGAAACACAATTTATTGTGATCACTCACAATCGCAATACCGTCCAGGTCGCGGATGTGATTTATGGGGTGACAATGGGACGGGATTCAGCCAGCCAGGTGATCAGCCTGCGCCTGGACGAAGTAAGTGATGATATGGTGAAGTAGGAACAATTTATAAAAAAACTGCGGCCTTTTGACCGCAGTTTTTTGTCTATTCGGTTCCTGTTATCCGATACTCTGTGGGTATCGTGGGAGTGCTTGGAACAATTTCCGCCCAAACATCATTCTTCTTGATCGTCATTTCCGCTTTTGCATCTTCGATGAATTTGTAGTAGACCTGGTTTTTGTATGTTTCCAGTTGTTCATCGCTGAGTTCGCGGACTTCATGACCCAGAACCTGGATAATGTGGAAACCAAACTCGGTTTCAATGGGATCGCTTAGCTTTCCGATTTCCATAGAAAACGCGGTTTCGTCGAACGCTTCCACCATCTGACCCTGGGTGAACCATCCGAGGTCTCCGCCAGACACACTGTTAGATGTATCTATTGAGACTTCAGCAGCAATAACTCCGAAATCTTCGCCCGCATTGATCCTTTCAAGCACGGCATTGGCTTCTTCTTCTGTTTCCACAAGAATATGCCTGGCCCAAACCATATCCTGTTCACGGGTTACATCCTTGGTAACGTGATCAAAGACTTTCTGGTTCAACAACAATGCTCTTACATACTCTCTGAAATCAGCATCGCTGTAATCAAATTGATCGTTGATGTTCGTCATCATTGTTTTGTAAAGTGATTCAAATCCTTCGCGAGTGTAGGGCGTTGCTGTGGGAGGAATTTGCGTGGCAGTCGGTTCGCTGGTAGCTGTTACAGCTAAATCCGGTGTTGCTGTAGCAGCCTCAGTGGGGCTACCCGTTGCAGTGGGCTCAGGGGTGAGCGTCGGCTCAGGGGAGGGTGTGGGTGTGATGGTGATGATGGCAAGCTGCTGAGCAGACAGTGTCGATGTGGGTTTGAAGGTGAATTCTTCTATTGTTTCAGGAGTTGGGGTGCCCTCGGGAAAGTAACCAAAGCCTCTTTCGAGTTCCTGATCAATTTCATCTTCCGAAATGGTTATGCCCAATTCTTTAGCTTTGGCTTCAATCACCGCTTCATTGATCATTTTGTCCAATACATCACTGCCAAATTGGATATAGTTATCCAGGGAATTTTGCATTTCAAGCAAATAGGACTGGAATAATTGTGCATATCCTGATGCAGCGTAATTCGTAAAGGAATCCACGTAGGATAACCTTTCGTATTGAACGCGTTTTTCAAATTGATCAACCGTGATCTTGGTGGTATCCACCTGTGCGACCGGCCGGTTCTGTTTGATCACCTGGTTGTATAGAATACCGTAACCAACCAGCAGAACAACCACCGCCAGGATGCCGATCACGATGGCGACCATGATCTTCTTCTGGCGATTTTCCCTGGCTAACCGGGCTTCATGCTTCTTTGAGGCTGGCCTTGGTGCGTTATTCTCTTTTTCTTTTGCCATTATTCCCTCTGTTCAATGTTATTGACCTATTATCCCTACGGACAAGGTCAATATGGTTTAGATTTGGTATAAGCCAGATCTACCGGATCGCGTCTGACCAGCGTTCTCCGGTGAAAGGCAGGAGGGCGATATGGCGGGCACGTTTGATGGCACCGGCCAAGGCACGCTGATGCAGTGCGCATGTTCCGGTTTGCCTTCTTGGTCGGATCTTGCCGTCTTCGGTTACAAAACGGCGCAGCATATCAGTACTCTTATAATCAATGCTGATATTCTTATCCGCGCAGAATTGGCAGATCTTGGGACGCGCTACAAATCGGCGCGGACCTGAAAATCGTTCGTTTTCGTTTGAAGTTTCTTCTGACATTTTCTTTTGCTCCATTAGAACGGATACTCATCATCCGTTTGATAATTGTTTTCCTGAAGGTCATTGTTGGGTTGTGAATTATCACGTTTCTCACCCAAAACCATCATTTCAGAAGCGACGATCTCGACATTGCTGTGTTTCACACTCTCTGAATCTTCCCAGCGGCGTGTTTGCAGCCGGCCTTCCACGTATACCTGTTGACCTTTAGTGAGATATTGTTTGCATATCTCAGCAAGGTTTCCCCAGGCCACCACGTTGAACCACTCTGTTTCAGAATGGCGTTCTCCATCCCCGGTGTTCCAGGAGCGGTTTGTGGCCACGGTAAAGGTTGTCACCGGTCTTCCGGAAGGCGTGAAGCGCATTTCAGGATCGCGTCCCAAATGCCCAATGATCATCACTTTGTTTAAATCTCGCCCCATTGCAATTCTCCTTCAAGATGCTAAAAACTCATTACTCAACCGCAGTGATCATGTACCGGATTACAGGTTCATGGAAACGTAAGTTGCGATCGAGTTCAGCGGCAAACGCCGGGGAAAACTCGGTGGAAACCAGGTAATATACCCCTTCGCGCTGCTTGCGGATAACATAGGCTAAACGACGTTTACCCCAGGCATCAACCTTGGTAAGCGTGCCGCCAGCTGTTGTTATCCATCCCTTAACCTTTTCGAGTGCATCATTAAGAGCAGTCTCTTCCAGTTCAGGGTGAAAGATTAGAACAACCTCATATTTGCGCATGGTGAAACCTCCTTTCCTCGGGATTGCCCTCAAACAACACCGTTGGCGCAGTCAAGAGCGGAAAGGTAGCAGTGATTACTGCTAACCAGACACATGATTCTACCACAAATATCCCGGATGGCGAAAAATTGACAGTTTATCTGGACAGGTGTAGCTGGTGGTGGTAAAATTCTGGGCGTTGTTGGGGGCTCGTCTAACGGCAGGACGACTGACTCTGGATCAGTAAGTAGAGGTTCGAATCCTTTGCCCCCAGCCTTACCCCGCAT
>CAYWVP010000013.1:14923-18627 GCA_964461605.1 uncultured Anaerolinea sp. | reverse complement strand
TCTTCTTTCAGGCGGTCAGGGTCGATCCCGGTCAGGGCACGCACCAGGGTCGATTTGCCATGGTCCACATGTCCGGCGGTACCAATCACTCGCATAAGCGCGATTATCCCCTTTTACCGATAGATCGCTCATAAGAACTGAGTATCTCGTTTGCTACGCCAAGCAGGCTCTTGATCCGTTTCTCAGTTTCTTCGTTGATCACGTGGACGTCATCAATCAATTTTTGGCTGATGTCCTCAAGGCTGGTGATCCTCTCGGCCAACTTCACAACCTCACGATCACCCTCCCGAATGGATTCCTCCTGGCTGAGCGAGTAATTGGTCCAGCGTTTTTGATCATCCGCTTTAAACGCAATCCACTCCTGCCTGAATCGTTCCTCCACCAGCCGGTTCATTTCACCAATCTCGTTCAGGCGCCGGTCTAGGCGTTGATTAATCTCATCAAATTCAGACTGGGATTTCTTCACCGTACGATTTACGTTCTGTAGATCGACAAGCTGCCCCTGCACATGGGTGCTTAATTCCTGGAGCTGTACAAGCTTTTCCTGCCAATCCTTGACGAAACCTTCACGATCGATGGTCTGCCTGGATTGAACTTCAATGAATGCAATCTGCTCCTGGTGCCGTAATTGCTCCCGGCTGATCAGGTCATTAATCTGTCCTTCCAACTTCCGGATAAATTCGCGCTGTGAATCGATGGTGGTTCTCTCTTCCTCGATCTTCTTGCGCATGGCGGTCAGGTCAATGGTCTGGTCAGAAACCCGTTTGGATTCGATGCGGTAATTATCTTCAACCAACTTGATGCTCCGCTGCAGTTCCTCATCTTTTGTCCGCAGGTCGGGAAACAGCTTTGCGAGTTCGTCGATGCGCTGATTCAGGTGGTAATCATCTTCTATCTTTGATTGAACATCCTTTTTCAGCTCGTTGATCGATTTAACCTCGTTCTGTATCTCAAGCAGTCTGGTTTTGTAGACCTCAAGATCTTCTTTCCTCTGGCTTGTGAGCGTGCTTTCCACCGAATTGATCTTCTTCTCCACGTCAATAACAGGTTTTGAAAGATCAACACGCAATTTTGATAACGCTTCTTCGTATTCTTCATAACGAACCAGGTTGATCGTGGATCTTTTTACCTCTGCGGACAGGTGCTTGATATCGCGTTTTTGTTGTGTAATGATCTCCTGCAATGAGGATACCTGTTCGAGCAAATCAGCAATCGCCTGTCTATCTTTTCGGCGTTCTGCATCCAGATACTCAAACCTTTTTTGGATTTCATCATTTTCCATATTGAAGCCCTTTCTTTCTCTGTGATCGCAACTTTACCATAACACCGGGATGTCTGCATAAAAAGGTGTGATCATCAACTCCGTCAGGTGCGGATATAAACCGAAAAGGATCAGAAATAAAACACCTATTCCGATGATCACAATCTCTGATATTTTCTCATTAAATTCCGGTTTTTCCTTGTCAGGTGCGGTCAACATCATGAATAATTTAACGACGCCAACGAGAAAGCCCGCCAAGCCTAGTGCGATCCAGATCAAGGAGGAACTGGAGGTCTGCCCCAGTTGGGTTAATAAGTTAAAACGTGTTGGAAAACCTGCGAAAAGTGGAAATCCTGTGATCGAAATCAAAGCCATTAATATACCAATCGTGGCAAATGGGAGTTTTTTTCCCATTCCCTTCATCCCGGTAGTGGTGAGGATAATCCCGTGGTTGGAACACACAGACAGCGAAAAGCCAAGCACAGCCAGGCTAAGGATGCGTGGAATAAATGACTGGTAAAGGAGCTGTACTGCCTGCTCTGACCTGATACTTAAAACAAGCAGGGAAAAACCTGTCTCCAGCAACACGGTATAGGCCAACAGGCGTTTAAGATCTTTGTCCACACTTCCCAGGATGCCAGTGGTAACAACCATGATCACCCCCACCACTGTCAACGCCGGAGTGAGGTAGGATGCTGACCTTAACCAGAGCAAGCTCGAAATGTAATTTATGATAATCAAAAGGGAAATCACTGGAAACAGGCTAAAGAGAAAACTGAATATGTAAGGATGGATCGCCTGGGAAAACTGTGGTAACCACGAATGGAAAGGAAAAACCGCCAGCCAGATAGAAAAACCGATCAGCAGGAATACAACCGCACTGAGTAATCGCGTTTCATCTGAAACACTGGCCTGGTTTCCCCCCAGGATCCAGCCGGCAAACAAAATACTGGGCATAGCCAGTGACTGATAAACGAGGAAGCGGATGATGCCAGCTTCCGGTTGGTGAGTTTTTTCTTTGACCATCAGGATCATCAGCAGCACTGCCAATTCCACAAGCACCGCAGAATAGAGGAACGGCTGAACCGCCAGCGCGGCAATTAGAAGACCTGTAATTGCGAGCGAAAGCGGGACAAATTTCGCCGGGACCGATCTGACATCCAACGCCAGAAGGTAAATAAGCAAGGTGGAATAGATCAGGCTCAAAGCAAAGCGATCTGTGTTTTCCAGCAGGAGAGACCGTCCAAAAATATACATGACCGGGGTAATATCTATCGAAAGGCTGCCAATTTGCAGTACATTACCTATTGGTTGCAGAATTGCCGTGAGCGCCAGTATTGTGCTGATCACAATACCAGTGATTTTTAAGACCCGGGGATATCGAACCAGGAAAAGTAAAATGGCTGAGGCGACGATCGGGAAGATGATCCACAAAACAGGCGCGCTCATTGCATATCCTCTGCTTCTGGAGGAAGAATGAGATACGAGCCGACAACCGCTATCAGTAGAAAAACCGCCGCCAACAAGCCATTGACCAGCAGCGATTGTTCGATCGCGCCGTAGAGGATCTCGAAACCCACCAGGATCGTTAATAACCCGATGATGATCTTAAACGGTTCTCTCGATACCCCCAGCATGAGGAAACCGCAAAACAGGATGGCCAAAGCCGGTAATGTTTGATCGACACTAAGTGATAAGTATGCAGTCGTTTTGTTTAGCGTAAAAATGACCAGGAGCAGGCAGAAAGCCAGCCCCAGACCCCGGAACACTCTACCGGTCCGGTTGCCGCGTAATTCCACCTGCTGACCGGTATCTGGAGCAAGGGACATCACCACGATCGCCATGATAGAGGTGATCAGTTTACTCAGCGCGAAACCGAAAGTCCAGAATTGGATATTGATCGAAAATACCATCAGAACGACCACACTATATGAAATGATGATCGATCTGCGGGAATCAGAGAGCTGCAACCAAAACAAACCGGCCAACAACACGGCGACGCTGAGATAGTTGATCCAGTTTTCCATCAGGGTGCCTGCCGTACGAGCAACAATGAGAGAAGAAGGACGATAAACAGGAAAGACCACAGAACACCACCGTCTCCTTCCAGCACTCTGGCAAAAAGACGAACGCCCTTATCAATCAGGAATCCAATGGAAGACAGGAACTTATCAATCCAGGCAAACCGCAAAAGATCACCGATAACTTGCACTATCTTTTGTGCTGCGCCAAAGACCCTCCCATGCCGGTTGCGGAAGAAAATGATCCTCCTGGATAATAAAACAAAGGCACTGAACAAAACAGTGACCAAAGCAATTATTGTGATCCATGGCCACCAATTAATGGAATCGACCTGGCTGCGTAAAAAGATGCCAACGATCAACCAGGGTGCCGCGGCGATGAAATACAGGGCTATGGTGTGAAAAAGCAGCATCCACGGTTC
>CAYWVP010000013.1:0-14823 GCA_964461605.1 uncultured Anaerolinea sp. | reverse complement strand
TGATGGAATCAATTTCTCCGGTAAACAAAGCTGCCAAACCGAAACCTGCCATCGCGAAGATCCAGTGAGGTCGCCCCTTGATCTCATTGGCAGCACTGAACCAGGCAATCGATGCATACAAGATAGCGATGGTCAGTATTCCATAAACAAATCCTGTATTGATGGGAGGCGTTCCAGTCCGGGAGATGAATGTGATAAACGCGAAGGCGGTCATCATGGGCAAAGACCGTATGAGCGAAATGATACCGCGCTGATATACCGGAGCATCAATATATGGTTGATAGAGCGGCACTGTTCCCATCCTGAACAGCACCAGGATGATCAACAACCACCACAATTTCGGAGAGAGATCTGGAAATGATCCGGTGGCAGGATCCAGAGGAGCGATAGAGACAATGATTACCAACAACAGGATGCCTATTGCACGAAAGAGGACGGAAGTGGCAGCAGAACCATGGACCTTTGGCCTTCCGATTAACACTGCAATTGCACCAAATTCAACGAGGTCTATCAATGCCCAGGTAAGCACAAACGCGAGGATGGAGCGGGATAGAATGGCCAATAAACCAAAAGCGGTTAAGAGCATGGAGCCGGTGAGTCTCAGTAAGTAATTCGGCGTGTCCAGGTACTTGGCTTCTGAAAAGATCACCGCTACCAGTAATGACAGCAGCAGAAATCCAATGATCCATTGTTGCGGTGTGAAGAAAAACACGAGGGATTGAAAACCAAACGGATCAGGCAGCCAGTTTGTGATCTCGACTTGTGCCGGTTTGATGAACGCTATCGGAATCATTGATAACCAGGCAGCGAAAGATAAAACTGCTCCCACCAGCCAGATCGAACCCACGCGGAATTTGATCAAACCGAGCACCAGTACGGTGAGGACAGCGACCAACAGGATCAAAACCGGGACGAGTGACAACATCGGCGGGTTTATACCAGGTTCGTGAAAGTTTTCCGGTGAAGGAACCGTCCAGCACCGGCAGCCCCAAGCCATTTTTCATCTTGTACCACTGTGCACCCGCGGGAGATCACGCGGACCGGAAAGCCTACCAAAGGCCATCCTTCGTACAGGTTGTAATCGGTGCGCTGTTGTGAATGTGCTTTACCGTAAGTGATCTTCTTATCGGCATCCCAGATCACGATATCGGCATCAGCACCCGGTGTTAGTATTCCCTTTTGAGGATACAGACCGAAAATTTTCGCCGGGTTGGTACTTGTCAGCGCAACGAATTCATTGATGGAAAATTTTCCGGAAGAGACCATTTCAGTCCAGAGAACAGGCAGGCGATCCCCGACGCCAGGTAAACCGTTAGGTATTCGTGTAAAATCACCCTTACCCAACTCCTTGCCGGGTATGGTGACCTCCGCCCCCTCGTAGATCAATGGTTCTGTTCCGTCAAAGTAAAAGGGACAATGATCGGTGGCGATCACCTGGAGGATGCCCTTTTTCAAACCATCAAACAAACGCTCTTGATCGCTTTGCGTTCGTAACGGCGGCGAGCAGATCCATTTCACGCCATCCGGTCTTTCCAGGTCCGCTTCGGTGAAGAACAGGTATTGCGGGCAGGTTTCCCCCATCACCTGTAGTCCTTTGCTGCGGGCATATTCCAGCATATCCACTTCACCAGCCACGTTCATGTGAACAAGGTATAGAGGTGCATTCGCCATAGCTGAAAGCGCTGCCCCGCGAAGCGCCGCCTCCACCGCGCCCCAGGCCGGCCTGGTGCGGGCGTGCCAGATCGGTGAAGTGTGTCCATTCTGCAACGCTTCCTCAACAAGCAGATCGATCACATCACCGTTCTCTGCATGCAGCATCGTGAGCAGTCCATTATCCCGGGCAATGCGCATTACCCTCAAAATATCGCTATCTGCCAGGCGCAGGCGGTTGTTATAAGCAGTAAACACCTTTAGGCTCGTCACGCCAGCTTCAACCAGGTGCGGAATTTGTGCTTCCACCTCAGGTGTAAGGTGGGTTATGTTCATGTGTAAACCATAATCCACCGCCACCTTCACATCCGCTTTTCTGCGCAGATCTGCCACGCAGGTCAACAGGTCATCTGAATCCTGCGAAACAAAATCGATCACGGTGGTGGTGCCGCCAAATGCGGCAGCCTTTGTGCCCGTGTAATGGTCATCGCTCGAGACAGTGCCAAACATGGGCAGGTCAAGATGAACGTGCACATCAATCCCACCCGGCAGAATGTATTGACCGCTTGCATCGATGACTTCCATTCCCTGCTCGACCTGAATACCCGGTTCGACCCTGGCAATTTTCTCGCCCTCGATTAATAGGTCGGCATTGAAGGTCTTAAACGATGTGACAACCTGTCCATTTTTGATCAATGTGGTCATGGCTATGATTCCTGTGCGTGATTTTTTGAATCAATCCGCTGTTTTTATTCTACCAGCAATATACTGCGCTAATAATCATCCAGGTTCACTTCAGGTAGAGATCCGTTTAATCCAAGGATCAGCTCGATCAACGCAGGATCGATCTGCGGTATTCCGGAATTATCTGATTTGCCATACATCGAATGCTGTGCCCGTTCACGTAAGGTTTTCCACAGGATCTCGCGTTCCTCATTACGGACAACAAGGTCATTAACACAGGCAGCATTGTTAAACAAATTTCCTGTCGTGTAAAGAAACGTGATTCTTTTCCACTCCCCGGCAGTGATCGGATCTGAACGGCGCTGAAGGGGTCCGAGTTGAACCTTGTAGTACTCCTCCCTGGCGCGCGGATGCTCTTTCTCATCTCGCAGTAATTCCCCTCGCGTGGTGAGTTCGTGCCCGCGATACTCCGCGAAGTACTCCACCTGCCAGCGGTGCGCTTCGCCAAAGTTTTTCCCCTGGTAAAATGCCAGGTAGTCCACTTCGATCACTTTGGGGGCTGATTTAAGAGGAATACGATACCAGCCCAACATCCTGGCCATGTCCAGGTCTTTTACTGCCGGTAAGTAACAGACCAAAACGAGTGTGTCTGACGGGAGGAGCATTAGCCGATCTGACCTCTCAATGTGTTTTGTTAAACAATCAACCTGGAGTCATATGGCTCCAGGTTGAGATGAGTGATCTTAAAGCAATCCGACGCGATCGTTGAATTCGTTGATCAAAGCGTCCATTTCATCCAGCTGCCCCTGGAATCCAGTCCAATAATCCGGGTCATCCCATTGCGCCAGGATCTCTTCATACGTTTTACCCTGCTGTTCCACCCAGGTGTAATACTTCAGATTGTGCACCCGCTTGCGTTCAAATTCGGTTAATTCAAGCATATTGTCGGTTGATTCGCCCATGAGGCTGGCTGCGTAGGCTTCGGCAGCATCAGTCATCGTAAACGGTCCGAAATCTTTTCTATACTCGTCAATTCGAGTGTTGTAAAGTTCCATCGAATCAGTCAACACAACGAGCAGCACATCTTTATTGGTCATCCCGTAGTATTTTGCCATCTTGACCGCTGATAACATATTGGCAATCCCCGAGAATCCCATCAGGTCCAGATTGGAAATCACGCTCTCCGGAACACCCTGCTTTGCCAGGTAGGCTTTCCCCTCCGGCTCATTGAACAAACGCACGATTTTGACGACATCGTTATCATCAATCGCCGTGATCAGATCGGTATTTTTGACATTATGGATCCACGGCACATGCTTGTCGCCAATACCTTCGATCCGGTGAGCTCCAAAGCCGTTTTGCAGGAGCGTCGGACATTGCAAGGCTTCACTGGCAGCGATCTTCATCGTCGGGAACTTCTGTTTGAGATAATCCCCGCAGGCAATGGTGCCGGCAGAACCTGTGGTGAGGGCAATTCCTCTGAACTCATCCCCTGCTCTCATTTCCTGCATGAGAATTTCTTCCATGGCATGCCCGGTCAGTTCATAATGCCAGAGGTAATTGCCAAACTCCTCAAACTGGTTGAAGATCATCAGATCTTCGCCCGATTTGCGTAATTCCCAGCATTTATCAAAAATCTCTTTCACATTCGATTCACTACCGGGGGTGGCGATCACTTCACCCGCGATCTTTTCGAGCCACTCAAAACGCTCTTTGCTCATTCCCTCTGGAAGAATTGCGATGGAATTACAACCCAACAAAGCAGAATCATAAGCACCACCGCGGCAATAATTGCCGGTTGAAGGCCAGACCGCCTTCTGGGTAGAGGGTTCAAATTGCCCCGTCACCAGGCGCGGCACGAGGCAGCCAAATGCAGCGCCAACCTTGTGGGCACCGGTCGGGAACCACTTACCGACGAGCGCGAAAATGCGGGCATCCGTTCCGGTGAGGCTGGAGGGAAGCTCGATGTAATTGACGCCTCCATAACCACCACCGAATGCCGCCGGTTCATTCTTCCAGGTGATCCGGAACAGGTTGCGTGGATGGATGTCCCACAAACCAATCCCCTTCAGCTCCTCTTTGATCTTAGCGGGGATGAGCTCCGGGTTGCGCTGCTGGGCAAAGGTTGGAATGATAATGTTTCGTTCCCTGGCTCTCTGAATTGCGCGTTCCTGGCGGTCCTTAATCACAGTCAGATCGATCTTTGCCATTAGGTTCTCCTGTTGTTATTGATTGTGCGAATTATCCGGTCCTTCACTAACGATGTAAAGCGGCCTACCTTTTACCTCGTCATAGATCCTGCCCACGTATTCCCCCAGAATTCCCAGGGAGATCAGCTGCACACCACCCAGGAATAAAACCGCGATCAAGGTGGTCGCCTGTCCAAAAAAGAACTGTG
Source organism: uncultured Anaerolinea sp. (assembly GCA_964461605.1). Lineage (GTDB taxonomy): Bacteria > Chloroflexota > Anaerolineae > Anaerolineales > Anaerolineaceae > UBA6107. The sequence continues at coordinate 10,091 of CAYWVP010000013.1, read as the reverse complement.
AGCCGACCAGGCGGAGAATGATCACCACAGGTATAGCCAGGATGGCGATACCGGCAGAGAGGAACCCCACCCACATGGCAATTTGCAGCGGCACATAGGAAAAGCTTGTAACCGCCGTCAATGCCAGTTTCAACATCTTCTTAAATGGGTACTTTGTGGTCCCCGCGAAGCGGGCAGCTCGTTTATACGGTACGCCAATGGAGCGAAACCCGACCCAGGCTGACATACCGCGCAGGAAACGATGCCGTTCCCGCATGGTATTCATTACTTCCACCACCTTGCGGTCAAGCAGGCGAAAATCTCCGGTATCCAGGGGAATCTTTACATCGGTAATCCGGTAAATGGTACGGTAAAAGAGTGAAGCCGTGACCCGTTTGAACCAGGTTTCTCCCTCGCGCTCAGAGCGCTGCGCGTAAACCACCTGATACCCTTCGCGCCACTTTTGGATCAATTCCAGGATGACTTCCGGAGGGTCCTGCAGATCGGCATCGATGATCACCACCGCATCCCCGCGGGAGTAGTCCAGTCCAGCGGTTACGGCAATCTGGTGACCGAAATTCCGTGCAAAGATCACAGGACGCACGCGTGAATCCTCACTGGCAAGCTCTCTGATCTTCTCTGTTGAACCATCGGTGGATCCATCATCAACGAGCACCAGTTCCCAGGCCTCACCGGTCTGATCCATTACCCCGGCGACTCGTTCTACAAGCACATCAAGGCAGCAGATCTCGTTGAATACTGGTGCGATGATGGAAAAAACAGGTTTCATACTACAGCCCTTTGTCCAGTAATTTTCGTAGTGCCGTCATGTCCGGTTCAATTATAGCCGCATTTGGAACCGCCATCATCGCCGCCCGGACATCCTTCAGTCCATTACCGGTGTTGATGACCACAACCGGGTCTTCCGCATCAATGATGCCTTCAGCCAGGGCTTTTTTCAATCCAGCCAGGGCTGCGGAACCCGCCGGTTCTGAGAATATACCATTTACACCAAGGTCAGCGATCGCGGAAATGATCTCTGCATCGGTCACCTTAATATATGCGCCGTTGGTTTCAACGGCAGCCCGCACAGCCCGCACCCCATCCCGCGGCAGGTCAACGCTGATCGAATCTGCCATTGTAGTTGAGGCGACCGGGGTAATTATTTCAGTTTTCGCCTCATATGCGTTGGCAATTGCCGAGGAAAGTTCCGATTGCACGCCGAACAGGCGCGGCATTGTCTCCAGCCAGCCCAATTTTTGCAGATCCTTGAATCCCTTGTGCAGTCCGCTGATGATGTTGCCATCTCCAACCGAAACAAAAACACAAAGCGGATTATCCCCTTCCTTTTGCGCCATCCCGAGCTGTTCCCAGATTTCGAAAGCGCCCGTCTTTTTGCCCTCTGCTGTGAAAGGGTTGTAACCGGTGTTGCGGCAATACCAGCCGAATTCTTTGGACGCTTCAATCGTCAGGTCAAAGGCTGAGTCATAATTACCGTCCACCAGGATCACGCGCGCGCCATAAACAAGCAATTGAGCGATCTTGGCTGGAGGAGCTGTTTTTGGGGCAAAAATGACCGCTTTGTGCCCGACGGCTGCAGCCATCCCTGCCAGCGCCGCGCCGGCGTTACCGGTTGAAGCCGTAACAATTATTTCCGCCTTGATCTCACGTGCCCGGGCAACCACGATCGCGCTGGCTCTGTCTTTGAACGATGCGGTCGGGTTCCTACCCTCATCCTTCACCCAAAGATGCTGCAAGCCCAATTGATTTGCCAGTCGATCTGTTTGAAAGATCGGTGTCCATCCCGCGGCGTGGATGGGGGTCTTTTCGCCACCCGGATCGGGTACCGGAAGCAGCGGGGCATAACGCCACAGAGAATTCTCGGTTCTGGAAGTGATGTCTTCGGGATGATATTTCTTTTTCGTCTTGTCGTAATCCCAAACAACATCAAGGTTGCCCCCGCAACTCGGACAGGTGTAAATGATGGAGATAGGCAGGAATTCGGAATTACAAAGCGAGCACTTGTAACCGGAAAAATTGTTCATGGTGCCCTTCCCTATTCATTCTCAAATGGAATTCCTAATGACGCAGGTGGAGAGGTACGCAGAGAGCGCAGGATCTTTGAAAGCACTTTACGTGGCTTCTCAGGCATGGCTGCCAATTCGCGTTCCACCCACTCCGCGCGGCCCACGTTGACCAGGAGCAGCGTAAAGATCATCAGCGGGAATGGCGCAGCCTGCAGGATCTGGATGGGGATATCCGTGGAAGATTGCAGGGTAATACCCAATTGCTGTAATCCGCCAAACAGGTACGCTCCGAAGGCCACTTTCAATGGATTCCAGCCACCAAAGATCGTGATCGCCAGGGCGATCCAGCCAACCCCATCCAACCCGGAGAGTTGTCCTGCCCAGCCGATCTTGACTGCCAGAGAGTACATTGGACCGGCGAGGCCTACCAGCGCTCCACCCAGGATGGTATAGAAATATCGCAAGGCTTTAACATTCGCGCCACGGGCAAAGGCCGCGGTGGGTCTCTCACCAATCCCCTGCAGCATGAGACCTGGGCGTGTTTTATACATGAAAATGAACACGACGATAATGAATATGTAAGAGGCATAAACCACGATGGAGTGGTTGAAGAAGATGGGTCCGATGATGGGGATTTCGGATAAACCCGGGATGGGTACTTTTGATAGAAAAATACCTGGTTTATTAGTATATGGCGCACCGAGGAAGTAACCCAGGTCACGGCAAAGCAGTGCAAGAATAAACCCGATGGCTACCTGAGACTGTTTCAAGGTAATACTGCTGAAAGCAACGATTGCAGCCACAGCCGCCCCGATCAATGCCCCCATGATGAAACCGAGCAAAATCGAGTTGGTATTCAGCGCCACCACAAACCCGCCCATCGAGGCGAGGATAATGGTGCCGTTGACAGAAAGGTTGGTTAATCCTGCTTTTTCTGTGATGTTCTCACCGATCGATGCAAAAAGCACAGGAACAGCATATTCGACGATTCCAGCCAGCGTGGTCAGGATTGCTATATCCATGTTCTTAAACTCCTAGTGCTTTCTGATAAAACGTTTTCGCAATCCATCTACGACAACAACAAACAATACGAGGATTCCCTGCAGCACTCCAGCAAAATAAGTGTTCAATCCCATGTACTGGAGCTGCGTGTTTCCGATACTGAGCGCAGCAAAGAAGATTGCCACGACCGAGCTCCAAATGGGATGGTAATTGACCAGCATGGCTACCAGAAGCCCTAAAAAGCCATAGCCAAAACCGGCATCAGGGATGAGACTGTACTGTTTGGAAGTGACCAGAATGGCGCCTGCTATGCCGGCGAACAAGCCGCACATGCCAAAAGCCATAAGAAAGTAGCGTGTGGTCGGAATGCCCAGCAAGTAAGCCGCTTTATCGTTCTTACCGATCGCTTTAAGCTTCAGACCGAAATGGGTGCCTTTCAGCAGGATCGCCGTGAGAACTGCAATGATGACCGCGATGATCAGTATCGTCAGATTCAGGTTTGTACCTGGAAGGTTGGCTAGCCTGAACTTGACATCGATCCACTCGGTTCCGCTGCCTGACGCCACTCCGGGGCGTTTCCAGGGGCCAAAGATCAACCAGATGGCGACCGTCTTGGCGACAAAATTCAATCCCAGGCCGCCGAAAATCTCGTTGACGCCGCCATAAATTTTCATCAAACCCGGCAACAACGCCCACAGGATACCCCCCAAGGCACCGGCGATGAAAACAATGATGATCACCAATGTTGGATCCAGGGCGGTATTATCCAACAGGCGGAAGGCGCCGACTGCAAACACCGAACCAAAAACGATCTGCCCTTCCATGCCGATGTTCCACAAACCGGCGGTAAATGTAAAAAGCAATCCGGAGGTGGCGATGACGAGCGGCACCCATGAAGCCACAACAGAGGTGAATTTAATGGTCGTCCCGAATGCACCAACAAAAATGTTCTTGTACGCTTCGAGGGGATCCGCTTTGACCAGTAAAAGTATCAACGATGTAAAGACAAAAGCGAGAACGACAGCTGAAAGGCGGATGCCGAAATCCAGCAAACCAATTTTTCGACCACTCACGGGAGTCTTTACAGCAGGTGTTTGCGATGACATCCAGTTACTCCTCGTAATGTAATTACCAACCCTTGCCGCCGATCAATTGACCCAGCTCATCAACCGAGGTTGACCTGGCATCAAGCGGAGGGGAAACAAGACCGCCAAAGAACACCAGGATGCGGTCACTATATTGCAGAATTTCATCCAGGTCGGAAGACGTAAAGACAATGCTCGCGCAATCCTTACAGCGTTCCTTCATCTTGGACCAGATCCAGATCGCAGATTCAATATCGAGACCCCGGGTCGGATGCTCCATGAGGATCAAACGCAATCTATTTCGCAGCAATGCCAGCAATGCGCGCTGCTGGTTTCCACCTGAAAGCTGCTCGATCTGGCTGGCTGGGGTACCTTTGATGTAAAATGCCCTGATCCTTTCTTCGGTGAGATCAACCGCGGTTTTCTGGTCTACAAAAAGCTCATGGTGTTCCTCAGAAAGGATAAAATGCTCGGTGAGGGTCATCCCCGGGATCAGCCCTTCTTCCAACCGCGCTGCTGGTAGAAAGGCGACACCGGCTTTCTGAAAAGCCAGGTAATTCTTTCCCGTGAAATCTATTTCGTCGAACGAGATCCTGCCGCTCACCGGCCGCATCAAACCAGCCAGCATCCGAAGAAACAGACGCTGACCTGAACCTTCCATACCTGCCAGTCCGATCACCTCTCCGCTTTTTATCTCAAGATTGATGTTCTTAAGGTGTAAACGATAATCCTCGATACCGATCTTGTTAAGTTTGATGTATGAGTCATCTTTGCAAAATGAGGTCTTCTCGCCTGTCTCCACTGATTTGCCAAACATCATGAAAACAAATTGATCTGTTTTGTAAGGCGGAACCACTTCACCAACCAGCTTGCCCTGGCGAAAAACCGCCACCCTGCTGCACAATAATTCCACTTCTTCCAGTTTATGCGAAACAAAAATCACTGTCAGCCCCTGCGCAGCAAGTTTAACCAGCGTGGCAAACAGTTTTTCTTTTTGATTCGCGGATATGCCTGTGGTAGGTTCGTCGAGTATGAGCACTTTAACCCCCAGCCAGAGCAGCCTCAAGATTTCAAGCTGCTGGCGCTCACCGACGGTCATCGTTTCTACAAACGCGTCCGGGTTGATCTGAAAATCAAACTCATTGGAAAGTCTGATGATCTCTTTTTCCACTTCCTGTTTTTTCGGGAACAATCCGCCTTTCGTTCCCAACAGGAAGTTGTCGATCACTTTCATTGGCGGAAAATCAAGGGGATCCTGGTGGAGCATACCGATTCCCCTTAAAACGGCATCTTCCGGAGAAGCAATTTTGATCTTCACGTCATCCAGCAGAATATCTCCGGAATCCGCCTGGTAATAGCCGGTGAGGATCTTCATCAACGTGCTCTTGCCGGCGCCGTTTTCCCCCAGGATGCCCTGGATGGTACCGGAAGGAATGGTCAGGTTAATATCATCATTTGCGTGAACTTTTCCGAATGATTTATCGATGTGTTGGAGTGTAATCTTCACGCTTCATCCTCAATAAGAAAAAGCGTGGGGGAAGAACATCCCTTCCCCCACGCCTGGTTTTAAATTACTCGCTCTGACCTTCCATGCCTTCCAGTAATTGGGGCAGATACCAGACCTGCAGGTCTGTACCAGCCTCACCGTCAGCAAGATAAGGCGTTCCGTCCTGTAAATTAATGGGACCTGTCCACAGGTTCAATCCGCCACCCAGTTCAGCAATAAACTGATCGATCTTGGCTGAATTATCGGCAGAAAGGGCTGGACCCTTGTTGAAGCCAATCATCGAAGTGTCGGGGTTGTTGATGTCTTTCCAATCCGGGCCTACCAGCTCGAAGCTGGATTTCCAGGTACCGTCCATGGCAGATTTGATCGCTGCAACGTACGAGGGACCCCAGTTGAAGTACTCAACACCCAGGCAGACATCATCCGCGCCTGCACAGGCACCTGCATAGTCATAAGGAACTGCCCACACCTGTTTCCCATCCGCGAAGAATTTCTTGGCTTCGGTAACAGCTTCGGTGGTATCGATTGAGCTGATGATCACATCATAACCGGTGTTGAAAAAATCATCGGCTACTTGCGTCGGATCAAGGGTAACACCGGGGATGTTGAACCAGAAACCGATCCAGGTCACTTTGAACTCAAGATCAGCCGGATCCTTGCCAAGATATTCTTCCCAGCAGTACTTGGCGCCGAGGTATGAGGAAGCGGCAAAACGACGGGTCTCATCGTTGATCAATGGTCCAAGGAAACCGATCTTACCGGTTTGTGAGGTCAGGGCTGCAGCACAACCAGCGATCGCTTTGCCATATTCCATCCTGCCCATGATGTTTTTCATATTGGGCAGGTCAACATAATTTTTGCCCTCTTTCCAGGCGGTATCACCGGATGCGTGGATCACAAACACTTCCGGATTTTCCTGGGCGAACTTGATGGCGTGATCTTTCTGGTCATCAGAGTTGAAAATGACCACCTTCGCGCCTTTAGTCACCATGTCAGCGGCGAGTTCTGAAGGTGTCATCGTGTGCGCTGTTGACCCGGTGTAAACATTCTCAAGGTAGAGTAATTCCGTTCCGGGGAGTTTTTCCTTGACGTATGTCATGCTGTCAAAATGCGCCTGGCTCCAGCCGGCATCATTGGCAGGACCAACCATCAGTAAACCGATGACAGGAGCTTCAGCAGGAGCTTCCGTCGGTTTCGCGCAAGCGGTTAGCGCGAGGAGCGCTATCATCATTACACTTACTACAATCCAGATCCGTTTCGTAAACATACTTTCTCCTCCAGTTGAAGAATTCTATAGGCTTTAGCAATGATCGACACGTTGGTTTCTGGCTCCTGACACCTCCTTTCAATACAAAATCCACACTGATTATTGCGAGTGGAATTCACTAATTTCGGGGATTACTTTCCTCAAATATTGTACACGATGCAGCAATAATTAATATTGAAAATAGACGCCTTAAACCTTAAAAAAAAGAAAAGAGCCTTACACTATCGACAGGTAAAGCTCTTCTTTTTGAAATCGATTCGATTTACTCGCGTACGATGCGAGTACCAGTTTCGCCGCGCAACGCCCGGCCGATGTTCTCCGGGTTGGTTACCAGGGCTTCCTTACCGCCAGCTTCGAGGAAGTTGATGATCGCCTGGATCTTGGGAGCCATGGAACCCTTGGCAAAATGGACACCTTCAGCCAGGTAAGCTTTTGCTTCGGCCAGGGTCATGCGGTCCAGCCACTTCTGGTCAGGTTTGCCAAAGTTGATGGCGATCTTTTCAACCGCTGTGGAGATGACAAACAGGTCAGCATTGATCAGGGTGGAAAGCAGGCTTGAGGCATAATCCTTGTCGATGACTGCAGCCACGCCCTCGCAGCCACCTTTGCCGTTATCGACCACCGGGATGCCGCCGCCACCAACAGTGACGACAACCACACCGGCAGCGATCAATGCGCGAACTGCTTCGATCTCTACCACTTCCACCGGGATCGGTGATGCAACAACACGCCGCCAGCCGCGTCCGGAATCTTCCACGATCTTCCAGCCCAGTTCCGCTTCGCGCTTCTTGGCTTCTGCTTCATCCATGAAACCGCCGATCGGCTTGGTGGGGTGCTGGAAGGCGGTATCATTGACATCCACCTTCACCTGGGTAACTACAGTCGCCACAGGCTTATTGATGCCACGGCGAACCAGTTCATTCTGCAAGGCCTGCTGGATCCAGTATCCGATCGAGCCCTGGGTGTTCGCGCCGCACGTATCGAGGGGAACTTCGTGCATTCCTTCATATTTGTGAGCGATCTCAGAGCGGCGCAGAAGGAATCCCACCTGCGGTCCATTGCCGTGCCCGATCGCGACATCCCAACCTGCTTCGATCATATCGGCGATATGCTTCGCGGTTTCAGCCGCGGCCAGGTATTGATCCTCAACAGTCACTTTTTTCGGATCAAGGATTAGTGAATTACCACCAACTGCAACAACTGCCAACCTCTTCGTCATGTCTACATGTATCCTTTTCTTTAAGAATTTGATTAACTCATCGTTAGAGCCATCACCGCTTCCTGTGCGTGCATGCGGTTTTCGGCTTCATCATATACCACTGAATGTGGACCATCTATCACGCCATCGGTAACCTCGATGTTGCGGTCTGCCGGGAGCGGGTGCATGTAAATGGCATCCGGTTTGGCAAGGTTCATGCGGCGCTCGTCCATGATCCAGCTTTCATACTTCTTAATGATCTTGGCGCCTTCCTCGGCATCCGGCGTGTGCACCATGGCACCCCAGGATTTGGCGTAAATGATATCCGCATCCTTGAACGCTGCGTCCATGTCATCAACCACTTCAAGACCTACATTGAACTTGCGCGCCTGCTCTTGAGCCTGCTCCATTATACCCGGCATCAGTCTGAATTCAGGCGGATGAGCCAGGACGACATCCATGCCAAAGCGCGGCATCTGCAGGATCAACGATTGGGGAACCGACATGGGCTTTTGATAGGAAGCTGCGTACGCCCACGAGATCACCATCTTCTTGCGGCGCAGGTCGCGGCCTTTTTTCTCGATGATCGTCATCAAGTCCGCCAGGCATTGGAAAGGATGATAGACATCGCATTGCATGTTCAACACAGGTACGCGCGCGGCTTTCGCCACCTCATTCAGATATCCATTTCCCACCCCCCAATCCACGTGGCGGATGGAAATGCCATCAAAGTAGCGTCCAAAGATCTCACCGATCTCTTTGGGCGTATCACCGTGAGAGATCTGGGTCGTGCGTGATTCAATGAATGCGGCATGTCCACCCAGGTGGGCCATACCCGCTTCAAAAGAACCCCGCGTGCGGGTGCTGCTGAAGAAGAACAACATCGCCAAAACCTTATCCCGCAGGTATGGAGTGGGCTCATTCAACGCCCTCTTCCGTTTGAGGTCAAAGGCTACATCCAGTACAGTTTCGACTTCCTCTTTTGAAAAGTCGAGGTCACCGATCAGATCACGACCATGAAGAAACGTTTGCATTTCTCCTCCTGATAATAATTTGTTAACAGGTATTTTACCCTTTATTCCATCTTTCCGAGGACAAGTGCCAGTAATGCCATGCGCATGACCACACCATTGAACGCCTCCACCCAGTAGCGTGACCAACGGGTGATGTCGACATCCGTGGGGATCTCATCCATACGCGGCAACGAATGCAGCAGAATGGCGTCTGATTTTGCTTTTGTGGTGAGTAGTTCACGGGTGATGCAATAATTTGCGGGTGTGGTACCTTTTTCCCCGGCTTCCTGGCGGTGTTTCGTGTAATCGGGTTGAACGACCGGTTCAACCAGGATGACATCGGCGCTGGCAATCGCCTGTTCCACATGCTCCACTTCCTGGAAGTCCACGCTGTATTTCTTTAGTTCTTCTTTAAATTCCGGGGTTAAAGACATATCCGGGGGTGACACAAAGGTGATCGGGCAGTCAAATTGTGATAACGCGTAACCAAGTGAGTGCATGGTGCGCATGCGCATATCACCTACTGCCAACCAGGTCAGTCCATCGATCGTCCCCTTCTCGGTGAGCACGGTATACAGGTCGGTGAGGATCTGGGTCGGATGCTCGCCCCAGCCATCTCCACCGTTGATGCTGGGAATTGAAGCCCATTTGGCGGCTTCGTGCGGTGCGCCCTGTTGAAAATGGCGCATCACGATCACATCACCATAATACTCAAGCATCTTGACGGTATCTTTGATCGATTCCTGGTAAAAATCACCCGCGCGGGTCATTTTTACATCGTAGAAACCGGTCACATGGCCGCCCAGGCGGTGCATCGCGGCTTCATGTGCCAGGCGCGTGCGCGTGCTGGGTTGATAGAAAGCTGTCACCAGGGTTTTTTCTGCCAGCAGATCAGTATTTCTGCGGCTTTTGGCGATCGGAGCCATCTCATCCGCTACTTCGAATACATGGAAAAACTCTTCACGCTCAAAATCTTTTAGTGAAAGAATATCCCTTCCAGCAAAACTTCTCAT
>CAYWVP010000012.1:16154-18966 GCA_964461605.1 uncultured Anaerolinea sp. | reverse complement strand
TTGGCGTTGCCGGTGGCACGCAAGCCGGCGAACATGGCGATGGTCGAAGAGGGCTGCAAGTGCGGGAAGAGCTTACGCGCGCCTTCCCATATCTCAGCGAGACCTTCTGCGGTAACCCCTTCGTCCTCCTTGTGCGCCGCGCAGACCGAATTAGGACCGACGATGGTATTGCCGTGCGTGGTCGCCGTGACCAGGATGCCCTTGCCTTTAGCGGTCGGCACCGGGAAGAGAACATTGTTTACCTGTATGCTGGCGCGGTCCAGCACAACGTATTCACCGCGCCGGGGAGTGATCTGGAATTCCGGTCTGACACCGGCCAGGTGCATCACTTCATCGGAATACAACCCGGCGGAATTTACCACCCAACGGCAGGCAAAAGAGCCGCGGCTGGTTTGAACGCCGGTGATGCGATTGTTCTCGATCGTGAAATCCAGGAATTTTGTGTTCAACATCACCGTGACGCCGTTTTCCACGGCGTTCTCAGCCGCAGCGATCGTCGCCATGAACGGGTCGCAGATCCCGCCGGTGGGTGCCCACAGCGCACCGCTCACCGCCGGGTTGATCTCCGGTTCGCGCGCGCGCATCTCTTCCCCCGGGATGATGTGCATGCCGGGCACGCCATTGCGGCGGCCTTGTTCCAGCAGCTGCTCCAGGGTCAGTAGTTCGTCTTTTCCCACTGCCACAACGTAATCACCACTGCGGTCGTATTCAAATCCCAGCTCACCGGAAAGGACATCCCACATCTGGTTGCCTTTCACATTCATTTCGGCTTTGAGGGTGCCGGGCAGGGGGTCGTAGCCGGCGTGCACGATAGCCGAGTTGGCGGCGCTTGTACTGCTGCCGACATCCGCTTCTTTGTCGATCAGCAGGATGTTCAATTTATATCGGGAGAGGAAGCGGGCGGTCATGCAGCCGACCACCCCTCCGCCTATGATGATCACATCGTATTTGTCCATGAATTCGCAACTCCTTGGAATGTTGGGAGACGTTTGGCGGCTGACTCCGTCAATGTATATGTTGAACTGGATGAACGCATTTATTATATAACATCTATGTTGGCGGTGATTCGACCCTGCGGGTCGGTTCGCTTCCCGACTTTCTTAGATAATAAGAACCCATCGAAGCAAAATGCGATGGGTTCTACAGGAACCTATAACGCTTTCTCAGACCAGTGGTTTACCCAGGTTGTAACTGGCTTCATCATCCACGACCGCATACCCCAATGCTTCGTATAGGCGATGCGCACCGCTTAAGTTTTGTGAATCGACGGTCAACCAGGTGTGATCCATGCCCATGTCGCGGAACAAGAGGATACTTTCCGCGATGAGCGCTTTTGCTACACCTTTGCCGCGCCACGGACGGCAAACGGATATCTCTTCTGTGTAACCGCGTTTCCGGTTATACAACCTGTTTTCTTCTTCATCAAGGAAATTATGCACCACTCCGCAAACCTGGTCGCCCTCCCAGGCAACCTTCCACAAATGTGGCTGGAAATAGCGGTCGGTGAGCGATACCTGGTACATGTCCTCGGTCGGAGAGGTGTAACCCCAGTGATCCTTGAAGGCTTCCCAATTGGCATCCCAGATCTTGCGGTAATGGTCAGGTTCCACGGGGCGTATTTCCACACCAGGCGGCAACGGGTGTTCACCCAGCGGCAGGTCGATAGGGCGTTTCATGCAGTTGAAATAACGTTCGATCTGATAGCCGTTGGTGTTCAGGAATTTGATGATCTCAGCGGCTTTTTTCTTTTTCCACACGCGGTAGCGCTTTTCCACATCCGCGGGCATTCTGGCGGCGATCTCACGACATTTCTCTTCAGTATATTGCAGCATCAACCTGGCGATCCCGCGCCCCCAGTATTCCGGCAGCAGCGTGCCAAATGGGAAGAACAACACTTTCCCGTCCAGCTCGGTATCCCAGGAATACCCGAAATACCCGACGGTTTTTCCAGCAACTTCAACATACACCAGCTGTTCGTGGATGTCATAATTGGCGGTCCATTTTTCGTCGTTGACAACATCCTCCAGAGTGATATTCCAATTGACGCCATTCACCTCTTTGGTGGAGATTGCTATTTCATACCTGATCTGATGGTCCTGCTCCCCTGTAAAATGCCGGAAGGTTAACCCTGGTACCCCCGCCAATGGCTCCCAATTGATCGATCGAACCTGTGTGGTCATGGCGAATCCTTTCACTCGATTCCTGCCTGCAGCTGATGCAGGCAGGTGGAAATTCTGCTACTTTACATTATACAAATGTGATGGGCGTTTTTCTTGTGTTACTTTTCCAGGTATTCCCGGATGGCAGCGATCGTACGCGGATGTTGGAGGATGTTCATGTGCGTGCATCCGGGGACCATCTCCAGTTCAGAGTTTGGGACAAGATCCGCGATTTCGCGGATGTGCTCCGGCTTGATCATTTCATTTTCCGCGTAAAGTATCTTCATGCCGGTCTGGATCGTACGTAGTTCTTCAGCCGTGATCCCGATGTCATTCAGCATCAGGTCAAAACGCATGATGTATTTTTGGGTGGGCAAGCCCAGCTTGCGCAGGAATTTCCACAATTTTGAAAGTCGGGTAAAAAGTCTGAGCGTCTTCTCATCAGTCCCGCTGGCAAGGTAGTTGGGCGAAATGGCGACGATGCGATCGAAAAGCTGCGGCGCGTGCTTTGCCAGCAGCAGGGCAATGTTGCCGCCATCAGAATAGCCGACCAGGTGACAGCGCTGGATCCCCTGCGCAGCACAGAATCGGATCACATCCTGTGCAAATTGCGGGATCGTGTATTCTGTGTCATTTGACCGGCTCTGACCGTG
>CAYWVP010000012.1:3329-16054 GCA_964461605.1 uncultured Anaerolinea sp. | reverse complement strand
CCGAACAATCCTGGCTGGCTGTTCACAAATGAGTTGGAGGCTGCGTCATAATCCAGGTTGGTGATCTCCACCTGGGCGGTGCGCAGGAACTCCAGCGCGTTTTCATCAATACGGTAGGCGATGTTGTACACCAGGCGGGTGATCCCGGCGTTGATCAATACTTTGGTGCAGTTGATGCATGGAAAGTGTGTCACGTAACAGGTACATCCACGTGTTGAGACGCCGTGCAGGGCAGCCTGGATGATCGCGTTGGTTTCCGCGTGGATCGTGCGGACGCAATGCTCTTCAACCAGCAGGTGCCCCACCTCATCACAATGCGGCTGACCGGCTGGTGAGCCGTTGAAACCGGTGGTAAGGATGCGTTTTTCGAGCACGAGCACAGCACCCACAAACGCGCGGTCGCACGTGCTGCGCTCTGATACCGCGTGCGCGATTTTCATAAAGTAGGAATCCCAGTCAGGCCGCATTGTTATTCTCCTTGATTAAAAAATTCCAGCTAAGTAAATTGGGGAGTATCACTTACAGGGAGATTTTAGCATATTCACCTGAAAGAACGTAATCAAGTAGTGGTATTATATTGCTGAAAATAGTCAGGTATTGCATCGTGTAACACTCGCCTTTTTTATTTACCAGTACCATTTTTATTGTTGTTGATCTCGTTGTTGACAAAACAGGGGCATACTCCTGTTCTGGTAATTATTGATTTTCAATTGTTGTTTGGATCAGGAAGCAGAAAAGGAGTGGCAATGGACGACAGGATTCGGGAATTCATGCAAGCCAAACGACTGGCTGTTGTGGGAGTGTCTCATTCTGAGCAAAAAATGGGCACCGGAATATACAAGGAGCTGAAAGAACGGGGGATCGAAGTGTTCGGCGTGAATCCAACGCTTGATTTGATCCAGGGAGACAAGTGTTATTCAACCATTAGCGAGCTTTCTGGCAAGGTGGATGGTGTGGTCATCTGCGTCCCGCCAAAAATGGCAGTACAGGTTCTGCGTGAAGCGGTTGAAGCCGGGATGAAGAAGATATGGATTCAGCAGGGCGCACAATCTGCCGAGACTGCCCGGGTTGCACGTGAACTTGGGGTGAGCCCGGTGGAAGGGAAGTGCATCCTGATGTACGCAGGCGAGGTGAAATCCATCCACGCCTTTCACCGGTTTTTTGCGAAGTTGTTTGGATCTTATTGATCAAGAACAGGTCCGCATATGTCGTCAGGTTTGGCACAACAATTATTGGAGTACCATGGAGGTAGTATGCTGCGCATCCTGATCCTTTATTCGACCAATGCCGGCTCGACCGGAGAAGTGGCGGATGCAATTGCTGCGGAGTTGAGGCAGGGCGGGCGGCAGGTGGATATCCGTAAATTCTCAGAGGTTGGTGCGCTTGATAATTACGACAGTGTGATCATCGGCGCGCCAATGATTTTCGGCTGGCATGCGGCAGCCCGCAGGTACATCCGGCGCAACAGAAAGCTGCTGGCGGGTAAGCATGTGGCTTACTTTGCTTGTGCCCTCCGCCTGACCAGGGATGGTGAGGAAACAACAACGGATATCCCCTTGTTCATTGATCCCGCTTTGGTCAGCCAGCCCCAAAAGTCCGGTTCGCTTAATATTAAAGAGCGGTTTACCACGATCGGGCATTATCTTACGCCAATACTTCGCAGCGCTCCCGACATCAAACCGCTGAGCATGGCATTTTTCAACGGAAAACTGGATTTGCGGCGTCTTAAGTGGTGGCAGGTTTTATTTGTCCTGGGTGTCGTACAGGGCAAGCCCGGCGATTACAGGGACTGGGATCTCATCCGTCAATGGGCGCAGCAGTTATACTCCAGCATGCAGGTATAAAAGGGGTGTCCTGAATTTCCGCCCTGATTTTAAGGGGGCGGGGCTGCGCAGCCGCTGTGCAGGATTTCGATCGCATCGCTTGCTTCCGGAGCGATTACCGCGGACAGGCGCATGTGGGGTTCAATCACGGTGTTCGCTTTTGGCACCCATTCGCGCATCCCATCCGAGGCGCGCACAAGGATGCAGCCGGCTGGAAGCCCCAGGTCCCGCACCCGGCGTCCGGCGAAGGGGGCATGGGCTTGCACGATGAATTCCATTACCGCGGGCTGATCCAGCATGGAGATCTCTCCATCCAGATTCAATCCCCTCTTCATCAGGGCTTCATAGATGGGCATGTCTTTCAGCGCTTCAGCGACAATGTAGGCACAGAAACTGCTTACCAGCAGGGGCAGCATCAATGTGTAGCTGCCGGTCATTTCAATAATGAGCATGATGCCGGTCAGAGGTGCACGCACGATGGCGGTAAAAAGCGCCGCCATACCCACCACCGCGAATACCGCGGGGATGGGCACGATCTCCGGAACCAGCAGATTGGCTGCCTGGCCGACGGCCAACCCGAGAAGCGATCCCAGTACAAGCAAGGGAGCAAAAATACCACCGGGTGCCCCAATACTATAGCTGGAAGTTGTGAATAAGAAGCGGATGATGAAATACAATCCGATCATGGGCAGGGCTATCTTGCCGCTCAGTACTGACTCGGCCAGAAAATGCCCGCTCCCGATCACCTGTGGCAGGTACCATCCCGTCAGTCCGATCACCCCGCCCACCAGGGCGGCGGCAGGAAGATGGTATTTTTTGGGTGTACGACCAAAGAGGTTGAGTGACGTTAATAAACTGCGATTGAAAAAGACGCCGATGAACCCCGCGATTAATCCGAGAACCCCGAAGATTGGCAGGGCTGATAAAGGAGGTAGTGCGTATTTTGGCACGGTAAACACCGGGAATTGACTGGTACCGAGGCGGGCAACAATATCGGCGATCACCGCCGCGATGAAGGTCGCCCCGAACACGATGGGTTGAAAATCACGCCGCACCTCTTCAAGCACGAAGATCAGACCGGATAAAGGCGCGTTAAACGCGGCAGCCAGTCCTGCCCCGGCACCTGCCGAGATCAGCGTTAGTCTTTCACGTTCGGAAGTTTTTAGCAGGCGTGATACTGCTGCCCCGACTGCACCTCCCATTTGCACGGTCGGTCCTTCCCGGCCTAAAGCCAGACCACTGCCAAGCGCGATGATACCGCCGAAGAATTTCACCGGCAATACCCGCCCCCAATTGAGTCGGCGCACCCGCAGGAGAACCGATTCAAGATGCGGGATTCCACTCCCGGCTGCTTCTGGTGAGAATTTTCTTGTCAGGTATACAGATAGTACAGCGCCAACGAGCGTCAGGCAAACGGGAAATATCCATCCGGAAGGCAGGTCCTGTGACCATCTGATGAACTGGTTCCTGAGTGAGTCGGCTGTGGATAATGCCATGCGAAAGAGAAGGGCAACGATTCCGGCGGCAAGCCCTACCAGCGCGGCGCGGGGAAAGATCCAGCGCCGTTGCTGCCTGACATCCAGGTATTCCTGTACCTCGGTCTGTGCTGCCGGGGTTTTGTCCGTGGGAGCAGGGGGTTCGTTTGTGAGATCAATATCTTGTGGATCGTTGTTCATCGATTGCCATCCGGGTTCGCGTATTGTACTGCAATTCAACCTGGATGATCGTACTTGAAACAAGGGTAATTTGACCTGAAAATAAAACACACCTGCAGTTCGTCACTACACTCCTGCAGGCATGTTTGCGTGTTGGGTCAGGCTTTACTCCTCCAGGATCTGCCTGGCAAAATTTCGACCGTATTCCCGTCCTTTGTCCAATTCTCCGGGGGAGGCAGAACCGGTGAACTCGAAGTTACCGAGCGGTTTCCAGCGCATCGCGTCAAAACGCTCGTTCAGTTCACGTTGCCCCCCGCCTGACCACCCCTGGCTGCCAAACCCGGCAGCGAGTTTGTTGTAAATGTGTTTGCGGTCGGCAGTTTCCAGCACATGCACCATGTCGGGGAATAATTTACCTTCATAAGTGGGTGAACCGATCATCACACCGCGGTTCAACCACAACGATGGAAGTACTTCGCTGACCTGTGTGTGAATGACATTAAAGACAAAGGTGGGAACACCTTCGTCACTGATCCCCTGCGCGATCACCTCCATCATTTCTTCAGTATCCCCATACATGGAGGCATACAGGATGGTCACCCCGGGATCACCTGATTTTCCGGCGTAATCTGCCCACTTGCTGTAAAGGTCAAGGATCCTGCCGGGATTTTCCCGCCAGATCAACCCATGGGATGGCGCGATGATCTCGATCGGATGGCTGCTCAATTTGGCAATGGCGTTTTTGACCGGTTTGGAATAGGTGGCGACCACGTGGACAAAATAACTCAACGCGAAGTCTTCGTATACGCTCATTGGCACCAGTTTTCCATCAAATATGGAGCCGTTCAGTGTACCGTACCCGCCAAAACCGTCACACGAGAAGAGGATCTTCTCAGTGGTCTCGTAGGTCATCATCGTTTCAGGCCAATGAACGAAGGGGGTGGAGAAGAACTTCAATGTATGCTGACCCAGGTTGATCTCCTCGCCATCCGCGACAACCTGGACCTTCTCGGTGATTCCATAGAACGAGGACAGCATCTCCTTGGTTTTGGCTGATCCAAGCAGCGTGGCTTGTGGAGCGAGCATCAGCAGCGCTTTCAGCGCGCCAGAATGATCCGGTTCCATGTGGTTGATGACGATGTAGTCCAATTCTGAAGGGTCGATGAATGCCCGGATGTGATCAAAGAGCTCATCGGTGGTCAATTTGCTGGTCACGTCGATCAGCGCTTTCTTTTTATCGACGATCAGGTAGCTGTTGTAGGAAACACCAACTCCCCTGATCGACCAGAGCCCCTCAAAGAGCTCGGTCTTGCGGTCATTCATGCCCACCCAGTAAATGTTAGGGCGTATCTCTACAGGTTGCATATTTTTGTCCTCGGTAAGAAATGATTGACAAGGTTATTTTATCACCGCTGCCAGTTTGTGGTTTGAGCCAGCGATTGAGACGCTACGGAGATAAATCCTCGAACTAAGCGGTATTTCACGTGGTGTATAATGCATCATTACCCTCACTTGTTTTTGTTTTCGGAAAACAATTTAATGAAAACGATCCTCCGAACACTTATTGTCAGGTTGTTCTCCATACTGGTCACCCTTTTTATCGTGACAGCCTTGCTCTATGCGACAGTGATGTTTACACCGGCAGAAACACGGGCGACCCTGTATATGCCGCGGAATGTCTCACCCCGTATGACCGAAGAACAACTACAGAGGATGCTGGATCGTATCATTGAACAACATCACCTGAACGATCCGTACCCGGTGCAGTATTATTACTGGATCTCAAGCCTGCTGCACGGTACGTGGGGTTACAGCCCAACCCTGCAGGAGGATATCCTCAGCGCGATCGTCAGACGCGCTCCGATTACCGCGGAACTTACCCTGTATTCCATCCTTGCCTTCATTCCACTGGGATTGCTCAGCGGTGTCATCGCCGGTTCACGCCGCAACAAAGCGGCGGATCACGGGTTCAGGTTTACCGCTTACGTGGCAACCTCACTGCCGCCTTTTATTCTTGCCTTGATCCTGATGGCGTTCTTCTACGTGGAGCTTTACTGGTTTGCACCCGGAAGGACAAGTTCCAGCTTCGGCAGTTTTATTAATTCCGAAAATTTCCGCCAGGTTACCGGATTGTTGACACTGGATGGATTGATCAATGGCCGGCCGGATATCACCATCGACGCGCTGCGTCACCTGGCAATGCCGGTGTTCACCCTCGCCATTGTCCATTGGGCGACCCTGGGCAGGGTGACCCGCGCCACCATGATCGATGAACTCAACCAGGATTATGTGATCGCCGCCCGTGCGCGCGGTATCCCTGAAGGCAGGATCACCTGGCGCCACACGCTGCGCAACGCTTTAGCTCCAGCGTTTACCAGCAGCCTGCTTTCTGCCACCTCCCTGTTGACCGGGGTGTTCATTGTTGAGATCCTTTACAATTTCCACGGTGTTTCAGATATCGCTGTCCGCAGTATGGCGGACACACCCGACGCGCCGGCAGCGCTCGGTTTTGCCATCTACAGTGTGGTGGTGGTATTAATCCTCATGGCTGTGCTTGATCTTATCCAGGCACTCCTCGATCCACGCTTGCGGGAGCGGGCTTGATGAACCCCGTGCGCCGTTTCTTCTCACGTTGGCAGAATCTGCTGGGATTATTCCTGGTTACCATCTTCGTGGTAATGGCCATCACCGCTCCATGGCTTTCTCCGCAAGACCCGGATTCTCCTGGTCCGATCAAACAGGTGGGTCGAGCGATCGATTTCGAGCCGCGCTCACCGCGTGAAGCTCCGCCGCTTGGCACCTTGTCCGGTCAGATCAGTGTTTATCACGCGGTTATCTGGGGTGCGCGTTCTGCGGTCGGGTTCGGGTTGACTGTAGCCATTCTCACGGCGTTGATCGGAACATTGATCGGCGCGGTCAGCGCTTACTTCGGCGGGTTTGTTAACAGCCTGCTGATGCGCATCACCGATGCTTTCCTATCGTTTCCGATCATTGCCGGTGTGGTATTGATCAGCCAGCTGATCACGACCACATTGCACGAGGCTGGGTTGCGGTTTTTCAAGAACGTGTCAGGTCAACAGATCTTCTCAACCGCGACCAGCAGCTTTTACCTGGAGGAGGAACTTCCTCCATTTCTACAAATGCTTTTGAACATTGACCCGGTTTTGATCGCTTTTATCCTTTTCTCGTGGATGTCTTATGCGCGCATTATGAACACCGTGGTCAGACGCACCAGGAATGCGGATTACGTGGAAGCTGCCCGGGCGTTGGGTGCCGGACATAACCGCTTGATCTTCCGCCACCTGATCCCCAACTCGATCACGCCAATGATCGTGCTGGCTGCCAAAGACGTGGGCGGGATGGTGCTGCTTCAGGCGACCTTCACCTTCATTGGTATGGGTGGAAATTCCCCCTGGGGCATGGTGCTTGTCAGAGGGCGCGACTGGATCATCACCCAGGGCGGTATTTTTACCTATTGGTGGGTTTTTGTTCCTGCCACACTGGCATTGATTCTGTTCGGGATCGGCTGGAACCTGCTGGGGGATGGGCTAAACGACGCCCTGAATCCCCGAACTCAGTGATTCATTGAAATTCAAGGCTGTAAATTTCACTTCCTGCCGTGCAAAAAAGCTGACCAATTTTATAATTTTTCCGGTTCGCATATTTGTTTATGCTGAATTTAACTCAAAATACGCTATACTCATATGAACGAATTAATCTAATCCACAAGGAGAAGCTCATGACAATCCCGACCGATCAGGAACCCACACCCGAAGTAATGCCGGAATCCTTTCCGGGTCCTGCTGTTTCAGGTGACGACCGTTTGTGGGTGGTATTGTGTTTTCTATTCACACCCATAATCCCATTGATTACCTTGTTCCTCGAAGACAAGAAGAACCGTCCTTTTATCAAGTATCACACTGTACCTACCCTGATCCTGGGTGTGGTTGAGGTGGTTGTTGTCGGGCTTCTTCAGTTGATCCCCGTGGTCGGCTGCCTGACCCCTCTCATCTGGATCGTCAATATTATCTTCGCCGTCAAGGCGAACAAGGGTGTGAACGTTGAGATCCCTGTCATCACCTCGTTTGCCAAAGGTCAGAACTGGATGTAAATCCGGTATTCCTAAAATTGAATCAACAAGCCCTTCATTTACGAAGGGCTTGTTTTTTTTCAACCGGGGACTCTAATAGGATGAATTGGAGTGGGAGATCTCCAGGTCATTCACCTGCATGAAGCGGGGCACAACGATGCTGGTTGGATTCCGGGCACCATAACTCAATGAGGTGTTATAGGGCAGGGTCTCCTTTGCGATCCATGCCAGTCTGTCGCCAAAGATATCCAGCAGGCTTTGCGTGAGCCTCACGTTGTAAGGAACCACAACCGAGCCATCCTGCTTGAGCAACAGCGCACCGAAGCGTGAACTACCGGTAAGGATCCCCTTTGAGGGATTGACGATATTCATGTAGTGCAGGAAGGGGATGTAGAGAATGTCCGTCTCCCGGGGCAGCTTGAGCAATTCCCCCAGTGAATTGATAGGTTGAGAACCACCTGCCATGCACAGGCTGTGATGCGGTACGGTGTGACCGGTGGGTTGTTGTCCGAACTCATCCGCGTCATCCTGGTACCAGGCGAAGGCTTTGAAAACACCATGCTCAACCAGTGCAAACCGATCGCGTTCAATACCATAGATATCGCGGCGGAAGGGGAAAGTCTCGCGCCGTTCAGGATCATCGATGAATGAGAACTGGTTCGAGAATACTTTTTGACCGATATGCTCTTCATTGAGGAAGGAATAACCGCGTTTCATCAAACCGCCGTTAAAGGCGATATATCGGGTGAAGTTGAGCATGTCTGCGATGGCTGCCGGACCGAAAACGATGTTGTAGCGGCCTAGCGGGAGCTGTTGCGGTGTATCATGCGTGTAGTGATGGAGCAGGGTGGTCAATTCGGCGCGCAGGGCAGCCGGATCCAGGTCACTTTTTTGCTGGGCGGATTGTTCCGCCTGGACCTCCCACTTCAGCCGGCTGTGGGCGAGCACAATGGTCACCTGCGCATCCGATGTCTTCATCAGGATCGGGTGCTCTGTACGGGTGCTGATCGCTGCGACCGTGTTCGCCCCGCAGGAGAAAATACCGGATAATTTGATTTCTTCAGTCTCCAATCCGCTGACGACCTGGTTGAAAATCGCCAGTTTTTCTTCGTTGCTGATCGTTGCCAGACCGGGATCGAAGTTGCTTACATCGATAAATGCGTTTTCATAAGTCGGAACAGTGATTTGATAGGTGAGCGGCATGGCGTGTTTAACCATCTCACTGGCAATGTCGATGCCCCTTTTCATATCATCAAGCTTCGCCAGGTCAGTGATCATGGCATAACTGGCCCTTTTGCTACCCTCGTAAGCGGTGATTTCCAGGCGGATGAGATGTTCGTTTGTGTTGAGCGAGATGGCGGAGTTGGCAAACCGCATCAGGTAGCTGTCTTCTTCATGGTAATAAAGCGAGATTTCGTAACCTTTTTCCAGCGCGTAAACCCGGAGCTCACCCAGGGTCTGCAATATTTTTTCACTCATGATCATTCTCCGATCCGTACATTATCAAAACGGCAGACGGGCACACCGTGCCCCAGTTGCATGATCTGGTTCGGTTGACCTTTTCCGCAATTGTCCACGTAACACACTTCCCATGTGCTCTCATCGCCAACCGCGGTCAGGGAATTCCAGAAAGCAACGGTTGACCCTTTGTAGGTGGCATTCTTCACCGGCCGGGTGATCTGTCCGTCTTCCACCAGCCAGCCCGCTTCCGTGCCGAAGTGGAACTGCTCTCGGTTGGAACCGATCGACCAGCTGCGGTCTCCATCCAGCACGATGCCGCGTTCCGTGTTGCTGATGATGTCCTCCAACGTTCCATCAAGCCCGGCATCGATGTTGATGTTCGTCATGCGTTCGATGGGGACACGATAGAATGAGGTGGCACGGTTGGCCCCGCTGCTGCCGTTGAAAATTGTGCGGCGTGCTTTGGCGTTGGCTTCCTCCACCATCTGGCGTCCGGTGATGGCACCGACCAGGATGCCTTTATCGATTAGCAGGTTGTCCTGCGCGGGGATGCCGTCATCATCGAATCCAAAGCTGCCGGGGGAGTTGAGCAGGGTGGCGTCGGCGCGTACGGTCAGTTTCTCAGAGCCATAACGCAATTTACCAAAATCATCCAGCGTGACGAAGGATCCGCCTGCAAAAGCCAGCTCGTAACCCAAAATGCGGTCCAACTCAAGAGGGTGACCGATCGTTTCGTGAGTCTGCAGGTACATGATGCCGGGCAGGAGGATCACCGCACGGTCATCAACCGGGCACTGATCAGCCTGCAGGGTATCGTTCAATTCCCGCACAATGCGCTCGGCATGCTGGCTGAAGTATTGCAGGTCGATGGTTTCCCAGCCCCTCGATTCACCGCGCCGCGGTGGTTTAAATTTGCGTTCGTGCATACCGCCTTCGTTGTCCAGTCCATTCACTTCCAGGTCAGCAAATGTTTCGGTGATGATCTTTTCGATCTGGCTGCCTTCCGAATCCAAGTAAATGATCTGTTTTCGGGTGAAGTTGAGGCTGCTCACACGCTGCGTGACACCCGGTTGGTCCAGTTTTTTGTCCATCTCTTGCAGGAAGGCGATCTTTTCGGTGAGCGGAATTTCAAATGGATTAAGGCGTAACGGGCTTTCGAATCTGGCTTCGATGGCTTCCTTCTCGGCGAGTCTTACCGGAAAAGTAACGCGTTCTGCCGCGATCCTGGCGTTGTCAAAGGCTTTGTCGAAAAGCGCGGCGAGATTGCTCAGGTCGGATGAGGCTGAAAACCCCCACGCTCCCTTGTAAAGAACGCGTATGCCCACTCCGCTTTCGCTGCTGGAGGAAGCGTCTTTGAGGTTGCCGTTCCACATCAGTAAAGAGTTGGTTTCCTCATAGGGGTACCAGCGTGTATCCACATAAGTTGCTCCGCGGGCTCTGAGTCTTTCGATTTGTTGTTTGATCTGGTTGAGCATGCAATGGTCTCCTGTATTAATGAATACAAACAAATAAACTGAATCAAATTATATGCCAGCCCGTGAAATTGCGCCGACTTTCGCCGGGGGAGATGAATGCCTTTTTTCTCTGTCTTCTGTCTAATGATCTACGGTTATAATAACCTCCACTTTTAAATCAGATTGCCCTATTTGAATGAAGAGACCTTCCAACATTGCCAGCAAGATCGCCAGAGGTCTGCGCGGATACGCTCAGAATGTGCGCGCGTTCTCCCGCAACGCTTCTTTGTATCTGATCAACACGGTCATCAGTTCTGCCGCATTCGGTGTTTTCAGGCTGCTTTTTAACTTTTATGTATTGAGCCTGGGGTATGACCAGGCACTGGTAGGCAACCTGGTCACCACCAGCAGCCTCACCGCCCTCATCGCCGCGATACCCATGGGCTACCTGGCGGATGTGCTGGGGCGCAAGGTCTCTCTGATCGGCGGGGGTGTGCTGACCATTCTCGCCATAGCCGGAATGTTGATCTTTCCTTCTCCACTGGTGTTCATCCTGATGAACGTCCTGATGGGGTTGGGGCAGAGCATTTCGGGGGTTACCATGGGGCCTTTCCTGATGGAAAACAGCGGCGAAAAGGAACGCACCTATCTGTTCAGTTTCAGTTCCGGTTTATCGATGGCCGCATCCTCGGTGGGCAATTGGATCGGTGGACTGCTGCCCACCTGGCTTGCCGGTTTGGCTGGAGGTGCTGCGACCAGCGCAGCGGCTTACCGGCTTTCTCTGACGGTCGTGGTGGTAATCGCCAGCCTCTCGGTGATCCCGCTTTTTATGATGGGCATGCGCAAGGGCAAGGTCACGGAAAGATCGCTCTTTGCCCCCTTCACTTATTTCAAAGACCATCCTGCGCTCCTGGGCAAGCTGGTGCTGCCCATGCTGGTTACCTCAATTGGCGCGGGATTGATCATGCCGTTCATGAACATCTTCTTCCGGCAGGTGCACGGGCAGAGCGATAGCGCGATCGGTACGCTTTTCGCTTTCGGTTCCCTTGCCATGGGCATTGGTCTACTCCTCGCCCCGCCGCTGGCTGAGCGCTACGGCAAGATCCAGCTGGTGGTAATCACCCAGGCGCTGTCGATCCCCTTCCTGGTGCTGCTTGGTTTCGCTCCGGCATACTGGCTCTCTGCATCGGCCTATTACATCCGCGTCGCGCTGATGAACATGAGTTCACCGGTTTACCAGACCTTTGTCATGGAAAAGGTTGAACCATCGGCGCGGGCTACGGTAGCCAGCCTGGTAAGTATGGCCAACTCGTTCGGTTGGGCGTTCAGCCCCACGATCAGCGGGGAGATCCAGGTGCGCTTCGGCTTTGGTCCAGCCTTCATCCTGACGATCCTCCTTTACGCCGTTTCGATTACCATGTATTGGGGATTCTTCTGGCGCAAAGGAAAGAGAGCACGAGACAACCCGGTCACCTGATCTCGACTGACCTTGAAGTTATCCCCCAAATTATTGTTAAGGTAACTTGTTATTCTCCACCCGCTCGATTGCTTTCCTTGCGGTCTCTCGCAAGGTTTCAACCGCCTTCGAATAGGAGGTGGCATCTCCTTCGCATGAACTGAAATAGGAATTTACCAGGTAATTATCCACTATCTCGGCGCCATAACCCTCTCCCAGGACGCACCCCTGCACATTTGCCTGGGTGATCACCAGGTAAATGTATCCATTGGCATCATCCCTGATCTTTGCCACCTCGCTTCCAGCCGTGGGATTTTTTTCCTTCCACGCGATGGCTTCGTCTACAAATGCTTTATGCATGCCCTTTTGTTCCTCAAAAGCGGCATTAATTCGATCGGGGAGCATTTTTTGGATACTGAGATACATACTCTCGTTGAGTCCGTGACTACCAGTTGCAGATGAATTACAGATCAGCGAAGGTCCATCGTATGGATCGAATTCATTGTTGCCTGTGGTCATATCTGGAAAGACCAGACCGCTCAAATTGCAATCAGCAGGTTCGAATCCCGCGGGTTGAGCAGTGACCGTCTGAGTTTCTTTTGGAGGTATCGCGGTAGGCTTCGAGGGTTCGAGCGGTATGTTTTCCTCATCCGGTTGAAGCCATGAGGTTGAGATCCCCGGCAAACCACATCCGAGGATCAAAATAGCTGCCGAAGCGATCAGAAGGAAAATCTTGGCATTTGCATTCATCTCATACCTTTCAAAACCGGAATGGAGAATTCACTA